>NZ_CAUTBW010000019.1:0-45723 GCF_963536905.1 uncultured Alloprevotella sp.
GGTACCCAACTGGGCGCACAAATGGTTCCGCCACAATGGCTATGTATCAAAAATGCTAAAGTAGAAAGCCTAATCTACAAATCGAGTAGGAGGTAAACGCTAATCAAAGGTATTTACCCCAATTCGATTTAAGAAACGCTCTTTCATGAGTTTCTTAAACCGAATTGGGGTAATAAGGGTATTGCAACACGAGGCATACGTTCCACAAAGCGTGTATAAGAAAGCAGATCGGGGAACTCTTTTTTTAGTTCTCGGCAAACATAGAAGAGATAGAAATGTTTGAAATTCCGAAAAGTATTGCTGTGAAACAAAATAAGAATTGTGATCATTTCGGCATCACTCATTCGTCCTTTTCTCTTGCGATGTTTTGGACTATTGGCAGAGGGATTTGAGAGCGAAAGAGAGGTTTTGTTCAATGCTAAATGATATTCTTTGCAGAAATCATCTGCAATACAATAGATTTCCGTAACTTTGCTGACAAGTTTCATGAGGATTGTTATTTTGTTATATGATTGATTTTCAACAGTAAATATACAAAAAACAATCCTCTTTTTAGGTTAGGCTTTTATTAAAACTTTTTTGAGGAAAAAGAAGAACTGCTTATCCCGAATTGGGGTTATCAGTAATCTCAGTTAGTTGCAATCATAAACCCCAAGAGAACTAACTGATGTCAACTAACCTTCATTTTTTCCTTTTTTCTTTCTGCCAAAGCTCGAAACTATTGATGATATTTTGCCATAGAATATAGCAACCGGGACCTACACTACTAAGAGGATTGAGATAGACAGAAGCAATCCAGATGGCAAAAGCAGTATTTTTTTGTCCCAAAGCCTGACCGCTTTCTATGATACTACCACAGCGAGCGCCTATCCGCCACCCCATGAAAAATTGAAGGAAACAGAGAAGCAAGCTCAATAGGGCTATAAGTAGGAGAAAAGAAGCTGAAGTCTGAGCGTGGCAGATATTTTTCACTGTTGTCCCTGTCACGATTGTCAAAGATGCGGCCCATAAATAGTAGCTCAAGTCTTTCACGTTAATAACCCAACGATGGAAGCTATGAAAGAAATGTTTCACGATATAAGAAAGTCCCATAGGAACAATCAAGACAAGTGCCACTTTATAAAGGATAAGAAAAAATGCTGTTGCAAATCCCATTGTAGCCTTAGACTCAATTAAAGGGAAAAATAAAGGAATGAGTATTGCTGTTATAAAATTAGAGATAAACGTGTAAGTCGTCATACTCTCCAAATTTCCTCCAAGTTTCGCCGTAACCACAGGAGCCGCCGAGGCACAAGGCCCTATAATACATGCCAGTACGCCTTCCGCCAAAATCAAGCTCTCACCTTCTAAAGAAAAAGCCAATATTACCCCTACAACAAGCAATACGAAAATTATTTGCTGCCCTCCAATCCATAGATGCCACTTAGATGGCAACATCTTTCGGAAATCTACCTTGCAGAAGGTCACAAAAAGGATCAAGAACATAAACATTGGTAAAATGGCATTCATAATAGGAGCAAAAAAACTACTAGCCTGCTCCAATCTCGGAGTATAAGCAAAAAGCAAATAAACAATCGCTCCAATAGCTATTGCCACAGGTAATGTCCATTTTTTCAAAAAACATATTATAGCATTCATATTCTTATTTCTTTTAATGATACAAAATTACTCATTTTATACCTGCACAACACCTCCTAAGTTTGAAAGCCATCAAAAAACTACAGTTCATCATGAAAGTTTGAGTAAATTTGCAGCTACAAAACTTAAATAGTCCTCTCTCGTGCCGTTCTCTTATTGACCTACGGCAATATCACTACACACTGTAGCCTTCAGAGATAACTTACATAACTTTTTATATTTTCCATGTTACTTAGCATCGCTTACATTCTCATTGGTGTCATCGCAGTACTCTGGGGTGCAGACAAGTTTACAGACGGAGCTGCAGCCATCGCACGAAAGATGAACATTCCCGAAATTGTCATTGGCCTAACAATTGTTGCTATGGGTACAAGTGCCCCCGAACTATTCACATCTGTTGTCTCAGCTCTAAAAGGCAGTACGGGATTAGCTTTGGGTAATATCGTAGGATCAAATATCTTCAATAGCTTGCTCATTGTGGGAGCAGCAGCAGTAGTAGCCCCAATCTCTATCTCGCAAGCGACTATTGTTAAAGATATTCCTTTTGCTCTCGTCTCTTCGCTCCTTCTGACAGCTGTTTGCCTTGACGGTAACCTCACACGCCTCGACTCGCTGCTATTGCTTATCGGCTTTGCACTCTTCCTTGCCTATACGTTACAGATGGCTCGCAATGGGAAAACGGAAGATTCTAAAAGCGAAATATCACAAGCGCTTTGGAAAAGTATTCTTTTTATTATCATCGGACTGGCCTGCTTGATTGTTGGCAGTAACTTATTTGTTAATGGCGCAAGCATAGTTGCCGAACAGTTGGGTGTATCGGATGCCATCATCGGTCTGACGATTGTTGCAGGCGGTACATCACTACCAGAACTCGCAACCTCCATCATATCAGCTCGCAAGGGACAGAGTGGCATCGCCATCGGTAATGTTGTAGGTTCTAATGTCTTCAATATCCTTGCCATTCTTGGTATCACTGGCTTTATTTCCCCTATGCGAGATTTGGGTGGTATCACAACCATTGATTTCACACTGCTTATCCTATCGATTATACTTGTGTGGGCAATGTCATTTACAAAACACAAAATTGAACGCTGGGAAGGCTTCACGCTCATTAGCATTTTTGCCCTCTATTTAGGTTGGCTTATTTATTCCGCTCTTTGAAAATATCTGTCTATCAACTTTGCCAGAAATGCCCTCAGTTGAATAAAATTAAAAAACAGTTCAATCAAAAGATAAGTTTCAGAAAAATATTGCAAAAGAAACAAAAGGTCTCAACAATCTGTTTTAGATTTTGAGACCTTTTATTTATAGATAACCAAAGTAGGTCTACACAATAGCTTATCCACTCAACATATCCATATCAGCGATCAATGCTTTTTGCCGAAAGTTTTTTGAGGTATATCATTAAGGAGGCTTTCCAGTTGATCTACATAAAAACTTGATGGTTTTTCTGCGGACACCGTGCCTGAAACAAAGTCTGAAACAAGCTCATTGAGTCGTTGAAGCTCAATTGTCTTGCCCGTTTGAGTATATTCCTCACGTAATAGTCTGACTTTTTCTGTTTGCTGAATTCCCTCGATAACTCGTTCAAAGCGAATGCTGCTTCGACCTCCAGGATAAACCATATATGTATCGCCTGGTGTAAACATTCGGAAACGTGTATCTTGCAGAGGGGCATCTGTCCAATTCATCCAAGCCCAACGCAAGAAACCATTAAAGCCATTAGCCAAACAATAGATCGGCAAGTAAGCCGCATCTGCCGGACTATTATTGGAACAAACGTTTGGTTCTGCATCGGGGCAAGCTGTATAAGTTGTCGTCACCCACCCCTTTGCATTTCGCATAGAGAGTTCTGCATCCGTAAAATGTTGCCCATAGGCCACACAATAATCATACAACTTATCGGCCAATTCTTTATGGTAATTGCCTGCTAGTGCCATCTTGATACCAGGCACTGCTTGCTGCGCCACACGATAAGCATCTATCATCGCATCAAGTCCGCGCTCATCCATGGCTATCACTGTTCTTTCAAACCATCCCTTTGCTTTCAGATGTTTGGCAAAACTACGAAAAAAGTCTGTCCAAAGTTCCTCATATTCTGTCGAAGAAGTAGAAGTTTTGAGATAAGCATACTTTTGGGATGCTTCATCCATATAGCGGAAGCTCATATCCCAAGGAACCATCGAGAAACAGTTTATCTGTCCATTTATGCCGCAACTATCCAAGAACGCAATCCAGCGATCAAAGATAGTGTAGTCGTAAGCCCAACTTCCGTCAACTTTTTTTGTTGTCAACACCATAGGTTCAAATTTATCATTACTCTGCGCTCCCCATGGCTCATAGAATAAGATGGCCGTACCCACTTTCTGACCTGCCTTAGCCAGCATCTGCATATAAGGGCGCAAGGCATCGAAGTGAGCCTGACTCCACGGACGGACACGATAGTAGCGACTAACGGCGTAGGGTTGCATCCAAAAGTTCAAATTAAACTTCCAATCGGAGGGCTTCGGTAACATTCGTTCTTGCACCACTACTTCTAGATTCAAGTGCCCCACTACTTTCTTTTGTACATTGAGCACTTCCAGACGAATACTATATGCGCCAGGTTTTGCAGCTTGAGGTATTTCAAACGTACACCATACGGGGCGTGTCGTTTCTTTCTCAAGACTTTTCGTTGTTTCTAAATCTATCACATCGGGGACTAAATAGGGATTCCATCCCGTGGGGTGATTACCACAACCACGAAAGTTGTCCGTCCAAACATAATTGACAAAACGAGCTGTTCCCCAAAAACCTTTTTTGCCAGAGATACGCAAAGAAAGAGGCCCTGTTTGCTCTCGAGAAAAAAGTACGGCCTGTACACCAATGCGCTCTCCTCTCCAAGCATAAACAACCGTATCTGTTGTCACACAAAACAGAGGAGGTTGATATTTCTCATAATGAACATCGCGCGAGCCCCAACTCATTTGCAACTTATTGGGCAATTTCTCCCAGGCTGTCCTTTCAACTGTAGCAGAATCTTCGGGCTCTGCATAATCGCCATAAATGCCTTCTTGTGCACTTATAAATGTGGCCCACAAAAACAAAGAGGAAAGGCTTAATACCTTTAAGATTTTCATGAATAAAATAAGGTTTTGAGATTTACACTTTAGTATTTCACCTCAATGGCAAAGGGATATATACGTTCAGCATCATAGAAACAAGCCAAACTATTGACCATCGCGCTCATGGTTGGTTCACAAAGCCCCGTCCACACAGTTGCTCCATTCACTCTCACTACAACGGGACGAGTAGAATCCATTTGTGCAGCAGTGAGATAGACTATCAAACGGCCTCCCGAAGCTGGCGTATAGGTACGCGCCGATTTTAGTTCAATGCCCCAACGAGAATCTTTTTCTAACGCCTGATAGTGAACATTTTGTATCGTCAAATCCACCACATTTCCCTCAATTCTTTCCTCATAACGGGTGCGCTCTGTAGCATTTGGGCGCTGAATAATTTGCAGATTGGCAAATCCGCGACGATGTCTACCGTCCATTTCAAAATCCTCCCAACTAACACGTGAAGGAGTCGGAACGCGCTTCCATTGCTTCAACCATATTGGGGTACGCCGATAGTCGATAGCGTGTCCAGCATTGGGAATCAGCTCTATCCAATGGTGGTATTCACCGCCATTCAGCCGGCCCAGACTATCCAAAGCCTCGCGGGTATAACGTGTCAGCAAGTTTCGATAGAAGCCCAAATCTTGTGCACCTGTTCGCAGGCTGAATGGGGTATTACGCAAGTTCTCAACAGGAGCATTCTTGAGCGGTTCGCCTCCTGCCATAGGACCTACGGCTGCCCAATAGTCAGCATAGAACGAAGCCAAACGCTGGCTACCATAGCCTCCCTCAGAGATTCCCATCAAATAAAGACGATTGGCATCTACCTGAGGATGGAGAAAAAGCTGACGGAGCAAGCGTTCCATAAACCACTGCTTAGAACGCTGATACCAACGATACCACTCCCCTTCTTGAGGAATTTGAGGAATAAAATAGATGCTGGGAGCATCGGCAAAGACTTGCGCCAACTTCAGTCCAGTAGCCCATTCGGCATCTCGTGGGCCACTGCCATGGAGATAGATGAAAGCTGGAATCTGAGCATCAGTCGATGCACCTTTTCGGCCATAGTAATAATTCAGTTTAGCATTGGGTTCAAGTGTCTCAGGAATAACCCATTGTCCGTGTGTCTGCTCAGAAAGCGTTGTAAGTGGGATGAGTTGTGGAGAATCTTGCGCATTAGCCTTAAGCCAACAATCCCACACTTCTTGCCGCGCTGTTTCAAGTTGGTCTGCTTTGAGCGGCTTCGACATTGGGAAGAGCGTTTCCTTTCCTTGGAAAGATTGAAGAAAGTATTTTGTAATAGCCCGACGTTGGGCAGAAAGCGGCATAAAAAGCAAGAACAAACCTATAGCAACACCTAGGCGCAGAACTTTTTGAAGCGATTGCATCTGAATGGAATACTTAAAATTTTTCATTTTATACTTCATTTTTACAAGAACAAGAAACTGACAGCAAACAATAACAGGCTACGCCAAAGATTCTTTAGTTTATTTTATTATTTATCGCATCACGCATTAGCAAAAGCTCGTTACGTGTCACGCCATGCTCTTTTAACAGCCAAGCATCATCGTCAAAGAAATCAGAAGGCACGAAATCCAGTTTGCTACTTTCGGCAGAAGCCTGATAACGATGAACTGCTTCAGCAATATTGTGGTTCAACCACGCAGAGTGTCCCGCATTGAAATAGTCAGAAGCTGACGGATTGAGGGTAAGAATTTTAGAATAGTATGTTTCTGCCTGTTCCAGATTACCCGAAAGCAGAGAGCACCAAGCCAGTGCACGCAAGGCTTTCCCGTCGGGCTGCAAATAGTCCGCCTTATAAAGCACGCTGAATGCTAACTTTGGCTGATGCAAAGACATATAACATTCCCCGATACGCAAGAGCAAATCGACATCTTCTGGACACAAGGCTTCCAAACGTTCGTAGTAGTCGAGGGCTTTCTCATAGTTGCCTGCCGTTACATTGAGTCGGCCCAGTTGCCGAAGTGTCCATTCTGAATCAGGACGTAAGCGGAGAGCTTCCTCATAGTATTCTACGGCTTCTGAAACAAATCCCCAAAGCTCTTCAGCATATCCCATTTTCTCCCACACAGAAGCTGTGCGTTGCTCAGGAGGAATGACCATAAAGAATGTAAGAGCCTCTTTCCAGAGCTCTTCTCTAAAGCAAGAATTGGCAAACTGCAAAGCAATGGGCGCAGAAGAGAAGAACGGACGTAAATGAGGATATGAGATTAAACTCAAATCCAGCTTGAAAGGATTGTTGTGTTCATTGCGAAAACGGAAAAGATGGAAGAAACGATAAAGATCTTGCAGGTAGAAACGAATTTGCTGCTGCAATTCTTCTTCGCCCGAGTCGAAAGTGTCCATCAGTTCTTCAGGAATATCGCTCATTTTACGGACTCCATCGCCCAAGTTATGCAGTTGCTCATCGGTAAGACTTTGAAGCATGAATACCATACAGTATTTCTCCGTGTCGCAAACGGGCCTATTGTTGAAAACGGTATCCATAGAAGAGTAAGCCTCACCGCGCGAACCAAAAACAGGATTCGAATAGCTGAAAGGCATAAACCAGTTGGCAGCATCATTAAAGAAAGCTTGTTGCCGAGAGATCTGTGCAAATGTAGTATAGAAAGTATCGCTACCACGTTGCTGCATTTCTAAGAATTCATGCATCTTTTTGCTAATTTTCGATTTCTCGCCGTCAGCATCCCATTCGGGATTGAGATGTGCCTCATTGATTTCTGCTAAGTTTGAAAGATCACCTTTGGTAAGGTCTTTCAGTTTGTGAGCTGCCTTGAGCAATTCGGGCATAATATCCTCACGCATCTTTTTATTGTCCTGCTGTGTTTGAATACTCAGAAACAACTGCGCCTGAACTTTATGAAGAGCATCAACAAAAGCAGCATCATCTTGCAAAAGTGTTAGCTGTGCCTCCAATTCAGGGTAGAAACGCAAGCGACCGGCATATTTAATCAACAGAAGTAAAGCACCAACGATGCAACGTGCACGCACTTTCGGAGGGGCAGAAACGGCTCCTTCCAACAAAATTTGCAACTTATTCAGATCGAACACTTCCAAAGTCGACAGAAACAAGGCTGCAGCCATAGTTTGTTGCTCTTCGATAGAATTTGTCGCATCAGTAAATCGCTGACGTTGCATTTGAGCTTCTTCCTTTCCCCAAGGAGCGCTAGCATAGGTAGCTTCAAACTGTTCAGACAAGCTACTCGCTACAGAAGCTCTTTCATGCGTCCGCTTCCACACGGAAGAAAAGTAGGAATTATCTTCTTCCAATAATTGCGCAAAATAATAATTGTCAGCAATTTCCGAAGCTTGTCGAAGAAATTGCTGGTGCATGGTTTTACGTGCTGGATCGTCCACACCCTTTTCCCAATAGTGCAACAGCATTCGATAGTTTTCTGTCAGCTGCTGAAGAGCATCTGGAATCATCATTGCCTGCCAACTATCAGCAGGAAACTGGAGGTTGACGGCAAGACCTTTGAGTGCTGATAAGGCATCAGAGAGTTGCTCGCTCATGATAGCCTTCACGGCATCGTCATATAGAACCTGAAAAGTTTTAGCATCCATCTTATTCTTTTTTCTAAAAAAGCGCAGCGATTATTTAGTTGCGCGAACGTGTGAATAATGGGGCAAATGCAAAGAGTCTGCCACTTGCTGAGAAATCTTATAGTGATTGAGCAGAATGGGCAGGCAACATTTCACACCATGCCGATTCAAACTGTCAACGGCTTGGTTATAACCACGGCGCAAAAGCTCCAAAAATTTCGCGTGCGACTTATCTGCAATATATTTGGAACGAAAGACAATCATTCCCCTACTTTTCTCTGCTCCTCGAGCTTCATACATTTGGCGCGCACCTAATAGGCGAGCTTCCGTAGCAAAAGGTTCGGGCAACACGGCAGCATCCAACTGATTGTTTTCCAGCATAGAAGCACACGTTCTATAACTATTCACTTGAACACGTACCAGCGCCGTTGGTTTCATACCTGCTTGTCGAAGAGCTTGATCGGCGAGGAGATTCTCTGTTGTACGTTGTGGTAGTCCTAAAACTCTATTGTCTAAATCTTTCATCTTTTTGATGCGCAACGTTCCCGAACTGAGCAATGCCCAATCCCCTTCTGTTTGCATTTCCCGAACGAGTGCTACACCACGTTTCTGATGAAAAGCAAAACGTTCGGCGTCCATGAAAGAACCATCAACGCTTCCACCCAACAACGCTGTATCACAATCATTCTGAGCTTCGAAAGGGCACAATTTCAAATGGAGTCCCAAACTATCGTAGAGCCCCATTTTCTCTGCATAATAGAAAGGTAAACAGTCTACTATAGGAAGAACTGCCAATCGGATATCCTCGTTTCCAGAAACAACTGATGGGGTCGCGTTCTCCTTCTTCTGGTTACACGCCATCAAAAGCCCTAAGGACAATAAAATCAAAAGAATCTTTCGCATGAAAACACTTTTTTCTTTGGATGACAAAGATAATAAAAAAATATGGGCGACTATCATCTCACGCCTCCTCTCAATTTATGAGCAGAACAAGAAGAGCTAACGACCTCCATTTCTTACCACTGAAGAGTATGCTTATAAGCACTTTTAATTCCCTACTGATGAGGAATAGGATACATGCAGAAAGTAGTCGTTTTATTTGACAAACCGTTCCCGTAATCTAAATGTTAAACAGCTTTAAATTGAACACACCGAAGATAGTTCTTGTAAAACGTAACTCAAAAAAGCGCAACAAAAGAAGGGATTTATATCGATTTTTCTCTTTCGTACCACTAGAAGTTAAGTAAAAGCACGTTTTTCTCCTTATTCCATCCAAGAATACAATAAAGATGTCAGCTGACAGGCTTATTGCAATTGAGATTATCTTTATTGTATTTTTAATTTGTCAAGGAGAAAATAAAATTCGTAGTATAGAAAATAAAATTCCTCCTTGAGAAATTCAAAATAGACCTATTTTGTGCCACGTCATATCTGCGTTATTTCCGCACACAGATAATAAAGTTGGATTTCAAACGATTCTCGACACCATAGATTAAGAAATATTTTTACAAATCAAAAAGCTACTATTAAAAGTGGAGCAAAGAAAAAAGATTTATCTTTTTCTCTTGCGCACGATCTTTAATGTTTTAGAAAAAACAAATAGAAAAGCAGTTACTACTCAATGAGGAGTAGCAACTGCTTGCATGAAATTTATTTGTTTCCGCCAAGTGAGCGAAAACAGATCTTTTTTATTCGCCTTTGATAGCCACAATTCCAGGAAGAGCCTTACCTTCGATAGCTTCGAGCAGGGCACCACCACCAGTAGAAATATAGCTTACTTTGTCAGCCATACCAAACTTGTTGATGCAAGCTACAGAGTCGCCACCACCAATAAGTGAGAAAGCACCATTTGCAGTAGCTTCAGCGATAGCATCAGCAATAGCGCGAGAACCACCAGCGAAATTGTCGAACTCAAACACACCTGCAGGGCCATTCCAAAGGATTGTCTTTGCACTCTTAATGGCAGCAGCAAAACTCTCACGAGTTGCGGGACCGGCATCCATACCTTCCCATCCTTCGGGAATATCATTGCTGAGACAAACCTGAGTGTTAGCATCGTTCTTAAAGTCATCGGCAGCAATGCAATCTGTACCGAGAATCAGGTTTACACCTTTTTCCTTTGCTTGCTTCATCACGTTGAGTGCAACATCGAGTTTGTCGTCCTCACAAATGGACTTACCAATTTTTCCACCCATAGCCTTTGCGAATGTATAAGTCATACCACCGCAGAGAATCAGGTTGTCAACCTTACCAAGAAGGTTTTCGATAATTCCAATCTTTGTGGAAACCTTAGAACCACCCATGATGGCAGTGAAGGGGCGCTTGATGTCGCTCAAGACAGCATTAACAGCTGCAACTTCTTTTTCCATCAGATAGCCGAGCATCTTGTGGTCAGCATCGAAGTAGTCTGCAATAACAGCTGTAGAGGCATGCTTGCGATGAGCAGTACCGAAAGCGTCCATTACATAGTAGTCAGCATAAGAAGCAAGAGTCTTTGCAAAATCCTTCTGACGAGCCTTCATCTCTTTCTTAGCTTCATCGTAAGCGGGATCAGCCTTGTCGATACCTACAGGTTTACCTTCTTCTTCAGGATAGAAGCGGAGGTTCTCCAAAAGGAGTACATCGCCAGGCTGCAAGGCTGCAGCTGCATCCTGAGCCTTTGCGCAATCGGGAGCAAACTGAACAGGAGTACCGAGAGCTGCACTAACGGCCTCCGTAATCTGACCGAGAGAGAATTTGGGATTTACTGTGCCTTTGGGCTTGCCCATGTGGCTCATGATAATGAGTGCACCACCGTCTGCCAATACTTTCTTCAGCGTGGGCAAAGCTCCGCGGATACGAGTATCATCAGTGATTTTACCATTCTCGTCAAGAGGCACATTGAAGTCTACGCGAACGATGACTTTCTTACCTTTGAAATCGCAATTGTCGATTGTCATATTGTTATTTTTTAGATGAAAAGATTTGTGCGCGAAGATACTGCAAAACAATGAAACCACAAAACGCTTACTTTGCTTTCGCTTTGATGGGACCTTTACAGAGATGTGATAGGCCACACTGTTCGCATTTTGGGCGCAAAGCTGTACAAGTGTATCGTCCATGAAGAAGCAGCCAAAAATGACTGTGTGCCACATCCTCCTCGGGGATAAACTTACGCAGAGCCATCTCAACCTTATAAGGAGTATTGGCACTGGCGGGGACTAAGCCTAAACGATGGGCTACCCTATAGATATGCGTATCAACGGCCAGAGCTGCCTGACCAAAGGCCACAGCCAAAACCACATTGGCTGTTTTTCTACCAACACCTGGAAGTTGTGTGAGTTGTTCTAATGTCTGAGGTACTTCCCCTTGATACTTTTCTACCAACATTTTTGCAAGTTCCACCAAATGTTTAGCTTTAGCATTGGGGTAGCTAACAGAGCGAATATACTCAAAAATGGCTTCGGGGGTGGCTTGCGACATCTCTACAGGTGTTGGAAACGATTCAAAAAGGGCGGGAGTTACCATATTCACCCGCTTGTCGGTACATTGTGCCGAAAGAACCGTTGCTACAAGCAATTGAAACGGAGTTTGAAAATGCAACTCCGTTTCAACATTGCCGTGAATCGGGGCTAAATAAGCCAAGACTTCACGGAATAAATCTATTTTCTTCATTATTTTTCCTCGAAATGCTGTAGACGGGCGATATACTTGCCGATAATATCAAATTCAATATTAACTTTTGTTCCCTCTTCTATAGCGTGGAAGTTTGTATGCTCATAAGTGTAAGGAATAATACTCACCTGAAACGAATTGTCGGTAGGATTGCACACTGTCAGGCTCACACCATTGACTGTAACACTGCCTTTGTCAACGCAAAAATAGCCTCTACGAGCCATTTCTGGATTGGCAGCATATTCGAAAGTAAAGAAGTAGCTTCCATCCATATTCTCCACTTTTGTGCAAACAGCAGTTTCGTCAACATGTCCTTGAACAATATGTCCATCTAGGCGACCGTTCATCATCATAGAACGTTCTACGTTGACTTCATCACCTTCTTTAAGAACGCCTAAATTGGAACGCTTCAAAGTTTCATCCATTGCCGTCACAACATACTGCTTCCCTTCTCTGCTTACCACAGTTAGGCAAACACCATTATGGGCGACGCTTTGATCAATACCTAATTCATCACCAAACGGACATTCAAAAGTGAAATGAATGTTCGTATTTTCACGTTTTATAGCTACGACACGTGCCGTAGTCTCTACAATACCACTAAACATAGGCTTTGTTATTATTCTGCTGATCTGTAAAATCTATCTCTCTTACCTGTTTTCAAATCTTTGAAAACAAGACTGTCATCATCCATACTAAGAACTTGAACAAACGTACTATCATCTAAGACTAATTGTCCATTCACAATGTGAAAAGCACGTGTAAACTCACGCACTTGAGTAACATTGATAGCTTGAGCTACTGAGGCGTCAGGAGTTCCTTTTTTATTTATAGTGAGTGCCCAACGATCGTTTTCGTGGCTACCTTCATAGTCACCAAAGATATTATTGTCGCCACGATCCAGAGTAAGAACTGTGCTCTGAGAATCGGGTAAGAAAGCAAAGGTTTCACCTCCCATCTCATCAAGAGCCACCTTACCATAAAGAGTACTATCAACCACAATAGTATCACTATCCTTGGATTTGGATTTATCAGCCCCCTGATCTGTCTTATTACCTACGCACCCCACAGCAGTAAGCAATGTGAGTGCTACAATATAAAAGAATGATTTCCGCATAAGTTTTTTATAAATTTCTGCTGCTAAATTACGCATTTTCCATAATACAGGCAAAAATACAAGCTTTCTTTGCAAAAAACAAACATAAGAGTTTGTTGTTCAAAGAGGAAAGTGTAACTTCGCGCCCGACTCGAAAGAGCCACAAGTTCACATGTTTAACTATTAATGGATGTGGGGCAACAGAAAGCAACAGACTTTCGGCCGCCATCCGCAAAACAACTACCAAAAAATTTATGGCAGATTTTAAAAATGTTCAGCCGCTCGACGGCTTTGATTGGGATTCATTCGAATCAGGTGCTGTAGCAACAAGCCAGAGCAAAGAACAAGACGAGAAGGCCTACACGCAGACCCTCGGTAAGGTAAACGACAACGATGTTGTTGAAGGTAAGGTCATCTCTATTAACAAGCGCGAAGTCGTTGTTAGTATCGGCTTCAAGAGTGATGGTATCGTTCCTGTGAGCGAATTCCGTTACAACCCCGACCTGAAAGTAGGTGACTCTGTTGAAGTTTACATCGAAAATCAAGAAGACAAGCGTGGCCAATTGGTGCTTTCTCATAAGAAAGCTCGTCTGAGCAAAGCTTGGGATCGCGTTAACGCTGCTCTTGAAAACAAAGAAATCATCAAGGGCTACATCAAGTGCCGCACTAAGGGTGGTATGATTGTTGATGTATTTGGTATCGAAGCATTCCTTCCTGGTAGCCAGATTGATGTTAAGCCCATCCGCGACTACGACGTATTCGTTGGAAAGACAATGGAATTCCAAGTTGTTAAGATCAACCAAGAATACCGCAATGTTGTTGTAAGCCACAAGGCTCTCATCGAGGCAGAACTCGAACAGCAGAAGCAAGAAATCATCAGCAAGCTGCAAAAAGGCCAGGTACTCGAAGGTACCGTTAAGAACATCACCACTTATGGTGTATTCATCGATTTGGGCGGTGTTGATGGTCTCATCCACATCACAGACCTCTCTTGGGGTCGCGTAAATGATCCGCACGAGGTTGTCGAACTCGACCAGAAGTTGAACGTTGTAATTCTCGACTTCGATGAAGAGAAGAAGCGTATCGCACTCGGTTTGAAGCAGCTCACTCCGCATCCTTGGGATGCTCTTGATGCAGACCTCAAGGTTGGTGACAAGGTTCACGGTAAGGTTGTCGTTATGGCAGACTACGGTGCTTTCGTTGAGATTGCTCCGGGTGTTGAAGGTCTTATCCACGTTAGCGAAATGTCTTGGAGCCAGCACCTGCGCAGCGCACAGGAATTCCTCAAAGTTGGTGATGAGGTTGACGCTGTTATCCTCACACTCGACCGCCAGGAACGCAAGATGTCTCTCGGTATCAAGCAGCTTAAAGACGATCCTTGGAAGAACATCGAAGAGAAATTCCCCGTTGGCAGTAAGCACACAGGTAAGGTTCGCAACTTCACAAACTTCGGCGTATTCGTTGAGCTTGAAGAAGGTGTTGACGGCCTCGTTCACATCTCTGACCTCAGCTGGACCAAGAAGGTTAAACACCCCTCAGAATTCACACAGCTCGGTGCAGAAATGGACGTTGTTGTTCTCGAAATTGACAAGGACAGCCGCCGTCTGAGCCTCGGTCACAAGCAGCTCGAAGAGAATCCTTGGGATGTATTCGAACAGAAATACAGTGTTGGTAGCGTACACAAAGGCACTATCACTCAGCTCATGGATAAAGGCGCAGTTGTATCTCTCGAAGATGGTGTTGAAGGTTTCGTAACTCCGAAACACCTCCAGAAGGAAGATGGCAGCAAGGCTCAAGAAGGCGAAACTCTCGACTTCAAGGTAATTGAATTCAACAAGGATAGCAAGCGTGTAATCCTCTCCCACAGCCGCACTTTCGAAGAGGGCGCAGCAGAGGAACGCCGTCCTCGTCGCACAGCTGCTAAGAAAGAAACTGCTGGCACAAACGTTCAAAACCAAGTTGCAACAAACAGCCTCGGTGATAACGATGCTCTCGCAGCTCTGAAAGCACAGATGGAAGGTAAGTAAACTTCCACTAAATAAAACCACTATCAAGTAGGTATGTCTTCTTAGACATACCTACTTTTTTATGATTCATCTCCAATATCCTTTCTTCATACAATCAACCCAATATCCTCCTACCAATAAAAGTTTTTTTGTTACTTATAAGCGTTTAAGCGTTCGCTGCACTCCCTCATTAAAGTGTCTATCCTCAGCATCGTCGTGTCGCATGCAAGGTCTATTCGGCACTCCTTGCTACGTCACTACATATAGCGCAGCTCTTTAGAACCTCTTTGTCAACTTCGATTACGGCTCTTTTCGCAACTAAAAACAACTGCTCCTCTTTTTTAGTCTTGGACGTATTTTATAGAAACGAAATAAAATAATAATAGAGTACGGTTGAAAAATCAGAAGAGAGTCAGGAGAAAGTCAGAAATTAATAGAAAAAGATATTTCTAACGATACATCTTAATACTGCCCACTTTCATAACTCACCAAAACAAAATAGGATACCTAAATATAGGCATCCTATTTTGTGATTCCGATGGGATTCGAACCCATGACCCACGCTTTAGAAGAGCGTTGCTCTAATCCAACTGAGCTACGGAACCATTAGCGAGTACAAAAGTAATAATTTAATTAGTGTCTGCAAAACGATTTTACAAATTTACGCTTCGCCCGTTCCAGTCTCAGCTATTTCAGGTTCCTCTGTTGATACAGAATCCTCTTTTAATGCTGTTTCTGGAGTATCTCCAACTAAAGTATCTCCTATGAATTCAAACTGAAAACTAGAACCTTTGGCAGAAGGAAACTGACTGCGCATATCAATATCTTGACGCCCCTTCAGATATTCCATCATTCTATTATAACACTCCTGACCATTATTTGCCTTAATAAGAGCCTCAAACGGAGTATCTTGATACTGAAATTTATTAGTCCCAGGAATCAATGTTACACGTTTAAAGGTAAGGGAACAATGATACCAACCAAAATTCTGAGTTGCCAAGAGCGAAACTTTATAGTCTTTACGATTCAACAACTCTGCTTGAACAGGTGCTGGTATTACTTGCTGTTTACGATTGGACTTAAACTCCTCCATTGTTTCAGCCGTTGTCTTTATTAAGATAAAATAAACTCGCGGGCGAATCTTATAACGTTTTGGATATGGCATATCGCTTTCTACATAACGATGAATATCGTCCACCAGTTCTTGAGATATTACAACATCTGGAATATTTTGAAGAAAATCTATTACCTCGTCAACAGAATGTACAAGAATGTCTTGATCGAAAAACCTTGCGTAAATGTTCATTTTTTGCGGTTATAAGCAGAGCTGTCTAATATGTAAAAAAAATCTATCATAACAAACTTGGTTTTACCCATGTAAGTTATAATAGAAAAGAGAGCGGCAAACGGGGCTCGGACCCGCGACCTCAACCTTGGCAAGGTTGCGCTCTACCAACTGAGCTATTGCCGCAAAACCTTCAGTACTTAACTGAAAGCATCTAGTGAAGAGGAGGAGACTCGAACTCCCACGACATAATGTCACTACCCCCTCAAAGTAGCGCGTCTACCAATTCCGCCACCTCTCCAAATAGATTTCTTGATGATCAACATGGGTAGTGCCCAGAACAGGACTCGAACCTGCACAACATTGCTGTCACTAGTACCTGAAACTAGCGCGTCTACCATTCCGCCACCTGGGCATAGCAGATCATCTGTTCAAAAAAGAGAGCGGCAAACGGGGCTCGGACCCGCGACCTCAACCTTGGCAAGGTTGCGCTCTACCAACTGAGCTATTGCCGCATTTTTCTACTTTTCAGCAGGCATTCCTCTCAAATGCGATGCAAAGGTACAACAATTTCTTAAACCTGCAAGGACTATCACAAAAAAATCATGTGAAATGTGAAACATTTTCTCAGTTATGCTTTGTTTGCAATGTTCACAAAGCAGTTTTCTAGTAAAAACTAGAAAACGGACTGCTAATAGGAGTAGGAGAAATAAGCATAATCTTACAGCAGAATTCCCCAAATCCGATATAATCATATTTAGGCATACTAGATAAAGCTATCTCTATCGGCCAAGTACCTATTGAGGTATATCAAAAATTAAGTTTTATCCTTCGGATCTTTACTCAAGAAAAAAGAAAGATTCTAGCAACTCATCCAAAAGATGTAACTTTGCAGAGAGAATTAAAAAGTATTGAGATGTTATTTAAATTTTTCTTATCTTGTAGTAAGATTGGAGCTTTCACTTTGGGTGGAGGATATGCTATGATTCCTATTATGGAGCGTGAATTTGTCGATAAGCACCAATGGATGGATAAACAGGAATTTATAGACATTATGGTAGTAGCCCAAACCACTCCGGGCATCTTTAGTATAGACATCGCTAGTCATATTGGATATAAACTAAAAGGCATCTGGGGCGGTATTGTTGGAGCAATGGGGATGGCACTCCCATCCATTATCATCATTACTTTGATAGCCATGTTCTTTCAAAACTTCAAGGACAATATCTATGTAAACAAATTTTTCTGCGGAGTACGTCCTGCTGTAGTCGCTCTGATTGCTGCTCCTTGCTTTAAGATGGCGAAAACAGCGAACATAACATGGAGTACCTCTTGGATACCACTTGTGAGTTGTCTACTAATTTGGCTAATGGGTGTCTCTCCCATTTGGATTATTTTAGCGGCTGGCATTGGCGGATATCTCTGGGGACAATACAATAAACATAAAGAACAAAGGCCATGATATTTCTAAAACTATTTTATGTCTTCTCAAAGATAGGCATCTTTAATTTTGGCGGCGGCTATGCTATGTTGTCACTTATCCAGAATGAAACGGTAGTCAAAAACCATTGGTTGACAAATGCTGAATTCACAGATATTGTTGCCATAAGTCAAAGCACACCTGGCCCTATCGGTATCAATGCCGCTACTTATGTAGGTTACACTGCCATTACCAATGCTGGCTATCCACATTGGGCTGCTGTTTGCAGTGCTGTAATGTGTTCTGTTGCTGTGATGTGGCTTTCATTTATCCTTATGATCTGCGTTAGCAAATACTTAATTTCTCACAAAGACTCGCAAGAAGTGAAAGATGTCTTCAAGACACTTCGCCCCACCATTGTTGGACTCATTGCTGCAGCAGCACTTTTGTTGATGACACCTGACAATTTTGGTTCACCGTCGAACACACCTTATATTTTTGGTTTGAGTATCATCATTTTTGCTGCGGCATTCTTTGCCACAAACGTCAAGAAAGTAAATCCCATACTCATTCTATTCATCTGCGGTATAATCGGATTAATATTCTATTAAGTAGAATTTACTGAACAAATAAAAGAACGAGAGAGGCACGAAATCCATCCGTGCCTCTCTCGTTCTTATTTAAATAGTAGGTTCTCCTAACTATTTAATAATATCGAGTTCTTTGAAGACTTTAGCCAAAATTTTCACTCCACGGTCCACTTCTTCTATGGTATGATTCGCCATCAAAGCGAAACGTACAAGAGTATCTTGCGGCGCACACGCAGGAGGAATCACAGGGTTTATGAAAACACCTTCTTCAAATGCTTTAGCTGTAACCAAGAAGGTCTTTTCCACATCACGCACATAGAGGGGAATAATTGGAGATTGTGTATCGCCAATCTCAAAACCTTCTTCACGAAAACGCTTCAGTGCATAGTTTGTCACTTCCCACAGATGTGCCAAACGTTCTGGTTCGCTTTTCAGAATACGAATAGCTTCACGCGCACAAGCTGTTGCAGCAGGAGTAGCAGAAGCACTAAAGATATAAGTACGAGCATTGTGGCGCAACCAGTTAATGATAGTCTTATCAGCAGCGATAAAACCACCGATACTTGCAAGTGACTTACTAAATGTTCCCATAATAAGGTCCACTTCATCCGTCAAACCAAAGTAATCACAAACACCACGCCCCTGACGACCAAAGACACCTAAGCCATGTGCCTCATCAACCATAATTGTAGCATCATATTTGTGCTTGAGTTTCACGATTTCTGGAAGATTACACAAATCGCCTTCCATAGAGAACACCCCATCCACAACGATAAGTTTCACAGACTTGGGCGAGCACTTCTGTAGCTGACGCTCCAAGTCTTCCATATCATTATGTTTATACTTCAAGCAAGTTGCAAAACTCAAACGGCGACCATCAACGATTGAAGCGTGATCTCTATCATCACAAATAATATAGTCTTCACGCCCTACTAATTGAGGTATAACGCCAGAATTAACCGTGAATCCCGTAGCAAAGCATAGAGCTTCATCTTTACCAACATATTCAGCAAGCTCCTTTTCCAACTGAACGTGAATATCCAACGTTCCATTCAGAAAGCGGGAACCAGCGCAGCCAGAACCATATTTACGCATGGCTGCTACACCTGCTTCAATTACACGATCATCGCCGGTAAGACCTGTATACGCATTAGAGCCAAACATCAAGACTTTGTGTCCACCCATCTCGACTTCAGTACCCTGCTTGCCTTCAATTTCTCGGAAGTAAGGATAGATTCCCTTTTCCATACACTCTTGAGGCAAAGTATACTTGGCCAATCTCTCGTCTAAAATACTCATATCAATTATTTGTGTATTTTTACTTTTGGTAATTTCGGCCGCAAAGATATGAATTTAATCTCTAAATAGGTAGGGCTATAACACATTTTTTTGATTTTTGGGCAATCGTTAATCACTCCAGAAGTTAAGGCTTTAGCTATATTTTATTTTCCCATATATTCTTTTTATCTTCGCACCACGAATAAAAAGCACAATGAGTAAAAAAAAGCTCCTATATATTGTCAACCCCATTTCAGGAAATGGGAAAAAGGCAAACATCATCTGCGATATCGAAAAGTATACAGACACAAATACTTTCGATTTTGAAATAAAAAAGACAGAATATGCAGGTCATGCGGCAGAAATTGCAAAAGCCGCGGCAGAAATTGGCATAGAAGCTATTGTTGCCGTGGGGGGAGATGGCACGATCAACGAAGTAGCCCGTTCCATTGTAGGCACACCATCTGCGCTAGGTATTATTCCTTGTGGCTCAGGAAACGGACTTGCTCGCCATCTGCAAATTCCGATGAACTCCGTTAATGCCATCAAGATCATCAACCAGAATGTAGTACATTGTCTTGATTATGGGCTCATCAATAATCATCCTTTCTTCTGCACTTGTGGCGTTGGCTTCGATGCGGTCATCAGCAAACGCTTTGCAGAAAGCGGACGTCGTGGTCCTATTACATATATAGAAAACGTATTGAGAGAAAGCCTCAGTTATAAGCCCGAAATATACACTATTGAGGACCTCTCCCCTACTTCTTCCGACAATCAGCCTCATATATATCAAGCATTCCTCATAGCTTGCGCCAATGCTTCACAATATGGAAATAATGCATACATAGCTCCGCAAGCATCTATGAAGGATGGATTGATGGATATCATCATTATTGAGCCGTTTAGTGCACTCGAAGCTCCGCAAATCGCTGTCCAACTCTTTAACAAGAGCCTGTTAAAGAACAGTCACATCAAAATGTTCCAATCATCCCACATTCGCATTTCGCGTACCTCGGAAGGTGCTGCCCACTGCGATGGAGAGCCGCTATCAATGAGCAATACCATCGATGTAAAACTCGTTCCTCAGCAGTTTAATATCATTGTAAATCCAGAGGCGCATACTCCCAAGAAAAAACTTTTCCAACTGCTCATGGAAGATGTAGACGAATGGTGGGTATCGCAACAAAGAGTGTTGAGGAAACAACAAGTGGGCATCAAGCGCCTCAACCGGAACATTCTCAACAAACTCAAAAAGTTGTAAGTTCCGTTTATTTACGCAAAGAACTGAGCGCATCTTTACTCTCTAAGGGTCACGAAGGAATAAATATTTTTCCTTGTGGCCTTTCTTTTATTTTGCAAACATATTTCTTATTTTACTGACTCAAGAATAGCTTAAAACTCAGGACAGCTATCTACAGCTGAAAAGGAAGCAAATTTAGAGTGACACAAAAATAGGGCTTTTCACAATTTCTCAAGGGCTTTCGAGAAATACAATAAGGGGATTTTCAAGCATAATAAGGATGTCGGCTGACATCCTTATTGTATTCTCAAATAGAATAAAGAGAAAAAGAAATTCTTAAACTAAAAAGCATGTACAATTCATGCTATTTCTGCATTATTGCTGATTTTGTTTCTACAAAATTAAGATACGCTGCAAAAAAGTAATAGAATTTTGCCTCTTATCCATCACTTTCCATTGTTTTCTCCTCATAATTTTCTCTGAAACAAAGAAATGTTTTGTCAAATTAAACAAACCTATATAGCTCAAAGAACACTCAAGAAAAAGGATAATGTAAAATCAAGAAAGAAAGTCGAAATATTCCACCATATTACAGTCTGTCATCTACCAATTATTTCTCTTACTCCTGTGCTTTGGCAGAGCCTTATTCACCTTCTCTTTAGCCTGTTCTTCCGACTGTCGCGCCAAATTAAGGAGTTGTTGCACTTGTTGATCGCTTTGCTGCTGTTGTTGATTAGACGATTTCTGATTTTGGGAATTCTGTTGCTGTTTTTGCTGTTGTTTTTGCTGCTGGTTGTTATCTTTTTGTTTTTTGTTGTTCTGCTTGTTCGAATCCTTATTTTTCTTGAGTTGCTTTTGGCAAAGAGCAAGGTTATAGCGGGATTGTTCGTTATCAGGATTTTGGCGCAAAGCATCTTTATAGTTATCAATGGCCTGTAGGAGCAAATGCTGTCTCTGATCAACTGACGCTGTCAAAGCTGCTCGCTGATTGATATACCCCATATTGTGGAAAGCCATACTCTTGATACGAGGATTTTTCTCGTAGCGAGTGGCCAACTTGAATTGTTGCATGGCAGCATCGGGATTTTTCTTGGCCATATAAGTATCTCCAAGATTAAAATAGGCACGTGCATTATTGGGCGACTGCAATAAAGCTTTGCGATAAGCCACCTCGGCAGCATCGTAACGTCCTGAACGAAACGCTCTATTCCCTATATGGATTTGTTTCCAATCTTCTGTTTGAGCATAGATTGAAACAGTACACATCAACAGCAGGAAAAATAAAAAACTTTTTTTCATACTTCTACTTCTTTCTAAAGATATGCAGACGATCAATCCAAGGATTCTGCGTCTCAAACATAAAAAATTCCATTATCAATAAAAATAAGACGATAAGCCCCACAGCCTGAAACTGCTCATTGTAGGCCGTTTCTGTGTCTTTTAGTGGTGCGTGTTGCATTTGATCCAGCTCATGTTGCAACTGTGTTTGGGCATTGCTTGTATTATCTATATGAAAATACTGTCCACTACCAGCCTTCGCTAGCTCCTTACACATATCCTCATTTAGACGCGTGATAACAGGTTGTCCATTTTCATCTTGCAGAGGTCCTTCAGACGTAGGAATCTGCGCTCCCTCTGTTGAGCCTACTCCTAAGACAAAAACTTGTCGTCCCTCTTTAGCAGCCTCTTGTGCAGCCTCAACAGCTCCCCCTTCATGGTCTTCGCCATCAGTGATTAAGATAATAGCCTTTCCCACATTCTTTGCATCTGTAAAACTTTTATCAGCTAAACGTATGGCCGCACCTATATTGGTACCTTGGGAAGTAACCATATCTGTAGAGATGGTATTGAGAAAAACTTTTGCCGAAGCGTAGTCACTCGTAATAGGTAATTGCGGATAAGCTTCTCCAGCGAAGACACCCAGCGAAACCTTATCGTTTTGCATTCTATCTATCATCGTAGAAACAAGTAGTTTTACTCGTTCCAAACGATTGGGGTGCACGTCCTCAGCAAGCATCGAGTTAGAAATATCGAGCATAAAGGCAACCTCAATACCCGATTTTTCCTTTGTTATCTGCCGCGCTCCCAGCTGTGGACGAGCAAGCATCACAAAGCACAACGCCAAGGCCGAGAGAAGCAAGGTAAACTTTGTCAGAGGACGCCAAGCAGAGATGCCAGGAACCAAAGACTTTAACATTTTCCGACTGCCCCAACGCAGCTCTTTATTGACACGTTGGAAAGAGGTGTATATATACAAGAGGACAAGTAGCGGAAGGACTATTAGTCCATATAAATATTCAGGATTTGCAAAATGAAACACGATACTTTCACTTTAAAATTTTACTCATGGAATACGTCTAAACCAAGTGATACGCAATAAAATCTCCAATAAGAGGCTCACACAAGCAATGAAAGCAAACAACTGGTAGGCTTCATAGTGGCGATCATAGTTGGCAACTTTCAGTTTTGTTTTCTCCAACTGATCTATATCTTTATAAATGTCGCGAAGTTTTTGCTTGCTGCCAGCTTGGTAAAAAATACCACCTGTAGATTGAGCTATCTCTTTTAGTGTTGACGGATCTGAAGATGTTTCGATAGGAGCGGTATATGTTTCTCCATTGGGCAGTGTAGCAACGGCTTGCTGCGTAGTTGTAGAAGAGCCCAGAAGAATAGTGTAAATACGGATTCCCAATTTCTTAGCCATATCCGCAGCTGTTAGAGGAGAGATCTCACCAGCATTATTTTCTCCGTCTGTCAAGAGAATAATGACTTTGCTGGGAGCTTTGCTTTTTTCCAAATGGGCTGCAGCGGAGGCGATCCCCATCCCAATGGCTGTTCCTTCGCTAATAACGCCTTGCGCCTGAAGATTACAGTTCACATTTTGGAACATACCCAAGAGTGCAGTATGGTCGGTGGTCAGTGGGCATTGTGTAAAAGCTTCTCCACCAAAGAGCGTCAAACCTATATTATCGTTGGGGCGATTGTTGATAAACTCATAAGCCACTTGTTTTGCGGCTTCTAGTCGGTTGGGCTGCAAATCGGGCGTAAGCATGCTTGTAGAGATATCCATAGCCATCATAATATCAATTCCCTCTGTTTCCTTCGTGCTCAAAGAAGTATTAGTTTGTGGTCGAGCTAGGGCTACAACCAATGCCGTGAAGGCAATGACACGAAGAAAGAACGGAACGTGTCGCAGACGTACGCGCAATGTTTGTGGTATATCTGTCATAAACTCCGTTGAAGAGAAAAGCAGCGACGGCTGACGCCGTTCACGAAAGAGAAAATGCCAAGCCACAAAAGGTATTAGCAACAAAAGTAAGAGGAAATATAATGGACTTTCAAAAGTCATTGTTCTATCGTTTTACTTAGAAGTTAATAGATAATACGATTACGATAATTATCAAAGGAAGGTATTAACGATTTCTTCCAACAGATAAACTAATAAAGCTAAGGAACCCAAGACCAAGAGAACTATACCTATATACATTCCGATACGTATGCGCTGCTGCCTTTGTTCGCCACCAATAATAACAACCTTCTTCTGGACTGGTCTCTCCATTTCGGGTTGTTTGGTTTCATTGACATAATTCACCGCCACAAGCAAACCATGTTTAGCTTCTGTAAAAGAGCTTTCATATTTGGCAAACTTAACGAGATCGGCTGTACTTAAAAGCTTCTGTAACTCCTTCAAACCTACTTTATCATTTGATATGGACAAGGCGTTAATAATTTCTTGAGATGTCATCTCTCGCGCATTGATACCGAAACGTTGATTAATGTAAGTTCGTAAGATACTGGTGAGTTGTTCGTAATATTCTTTGTGAGACAAAGCAGAAGAATCCACCTGTTGTTTCATCTTTTCAATTTCTTTCATTGCCACAAGGTGGGCAGCTTCGGGCTGCTGCACTGTTACAACTCGCGTAAGAGGAGCTTTATTGGACAAACGTATGGCCAACATCACAATAAGTGCTAGCATCACAATGAGCAGGATCGAAAGAAGCCACAAATGCCAAGTCCAAATAAAGGGCATTTCAACAGGAGCAAAGGGACCATTGAAACGGTCGTAGTGAGTTGTATCTACGGGGACTGTATTTACCTTCAATCCCACAGAATTTCTCGAGCGCACAGTGTCGCCATTCACTATTACATAGGGAATGATGTTATAGAGAGAGGAATCAAAACTTGTCACTGTGTAACGGCGCTTCAGCTCTATGCGCCTTCCTGCATTCAACAATGTAGTATCTACACGAGTGGCGACCAACACTTCAACACCAGGTATTAAATCCTGTCCTTTCTCATACTGGGGAAAAACCACACGTTGCGATTGTCCAGCCGTTACCTTTACTTGTATTTGCACCTGTTCTCCAATACGGATTTCAGCTGTATCAAGTTTTGATTCAACAACAACCTGCGCCATTGTGACCGAGGCTGTCATCCAAATAAGTAATAAAAGGATATTTCGAATAACAACAATTTTCATTCGCTCGTTATTTCTCGTTTATGTTTCTATCGCAACCCAAAGGCGCAGTAGCAAACGATTGAAAGCTACAAGGCTTTCTTCTTCTTTCTATCGATTGTGTAGCAAACGCTTTAACGCCTCGATGTAATCTTCATTTGTAGCCAATGAGGCTAGGCCGATGCCACTTTTTTTAAAAATATCTTCTAAACGCTTCTGCGATTTCACCCAATGAGCCTCATACCATTGACGCACTTTCTCGCTGGAAGAATCTAACAATTCAACATGGCCCGTTTCAGCATCTGCTACTTGCAGGAGACCGACATTGGGAAGCTGCGCCAAACGATTATCATAAACTCTTACAGCCACTAAGTCGTGACGATGAGCTACCATTCGGAGTTGCTGGCTATAATCTTTTGAATCTAAAAAATCGGAGAGTAGAAAAGCAATACTGCGACGCGAAATTGCACGCATAAGATGCTCTAAGCCTACACTTATATCTGTACGACGCGACTTAGGTATAAAGTTCAGGAGTTCTCGGATAATATAAAGTACGTGCTTACGCCCTTTCTTGGGAGGAATAAAGTGTTCCACTTGATCAGAGAAAAAGATGGCTCCCACCTTGTCGTTATTTTGCGCAGCAGAGAAAGCCAATGTTGCAGCAATCTCCGTGACCACGTCGCGCTGAGAACTCTCCCCCGAACCAAAAACAAGACTACCGCTCACATCAATCAGTAACATTACTGTTAACTCTCTTTCTTCTTCATATATTTTAATATGAGAGCGGTTGGTACGCGCTGTTACATTCCAATCAATGTCTCGAACATCATCTCCTGGCTGATACTCACGCACTTCGGCAAACGACATTCCTCTACCTTTGAAAGCCGACCGATATTCACCTGCAAATACATTATTTGTCAAAGCGCTGGTTTTAAGCTCTATACGCTTTACTCTCTTCAATAATTCTTCTGTATCCACGATATCTTGTCTTGGAATTTTACTCTCTTCCTACTTTCATCTTTTTACATTTATGCCACAGTTTCTCTAATCTATTCTTAAAGATGCTATCCGACTTAAAGAAACTGCTTCTAAAGAACTTAGGGTACTTCGACCTTATCAATAATAGCTTTAATAATGCCATCGGCTGTCATCTCCTCAGCTTCGGCCTCATAAGTAAGACCTATACGATGACGCAAAACATCATGAACAATTTCTCGTACATCTTCTGGCACCACATAGCCTCTACGTTTGAGGAAAGCTGTGGTGCGAGCAGCCAAAGCCAGATTAATACTAGCGCGCGGAGAGCCGCCGAAGTTGATATATTTCTTCAAGTCGGCTAGGCCATAATTCTCCGGATTTCTTGTGGCCATCACAATATCGGCCACATATTGCTCAATGCGTTCGTCCACATAAACCTGCTTTACGACTTCGCGGGCTTTTATTATACCCTTCACATCAATTACCGAATGTACCTCTTCTGAATAATCTGCCCTGAGATGAGAGCGAACGATGGTCTTCTCTTCTTCCAAAGTAGGATAATCCACCAAAGCCTTTAGCATAAAGCGATCCACCTGGGCTTCAGGAAGTTCGTAAGTCCCTTCCTGCTCTATTGGGTTTTGGGTAGCCAAGACCAAGAAAGGGTCAGGCAAAGAATAAGAGGTCTCACCTATCGTCACCTGGTGCTCTTGCATCGCTTCAAGTAGTGCACTCTGCACCTTTGCTGGAGCACGATTAATCTCATCTGCCAAAACAAAATTGGCAAAAACGGGGCCTTTCTTTGTTTCAAAACGTTCCTCACGCTGACTATAGATAAGTGTACCTATAACATCGGATGGCAAGAGATCGGGAGTAAACTGGATACGACTAAAATTTCCTTCTATGAGTTTCGCCAGTGTTTTAATGGCTAACGTTTTGGCAAGTCCTGGAGCACCTTCCAAAAGCACATGACCATTACTAAGTAAACCAACGAGCAAAGAACGAATTAGATATTTCTGCCCTACTATGACTTTCGACATACCTGTTTCCAAATCGGTCACAAAGCCTGTTTGAGCCTCTATTTGCTCATTTAATTCTCGAATATCTACTGATTTTGCCATATTTAATCGATTTTTATTTTGCTGACAAAAGTAGTTCTTTTCCCTTTAAGGCATCTATAAAAAGTGCAAAAAAGCAAGAAAGACATTATCTTCAAGAACAGTAATGCCAACTTTACTCGCGTTATTCAATATTTGGAGAAGAAACCTATACTCTCTAAGATTTAGAAATTATACTTTGTCAAAAATACTTAAGAAGAATTGCAAGAACATTGTACACAAATATTTCAATAAACAAAAGTCCATTTTGGGGACTTTTAATTCTTTTATATTATCTCAAATATCCTTATTACGTTTGGGAGGACAATAAGGCAATCAACTGACATCCTTATTTCGTTAGCTGACATCATTATTATAGCAGTGATTGCAATAAGGAAAACAAAATCAAGAAAGATTTTCTCTCCTTCTACTCCACCTTATTCTTTGTTGTCACGTCGTTACGTTGTCATATTTCTCCCATAAACAACTAAAAGTGTATGCATTATACGCGTGACAACAATGTGACAACAAAAGGTACCATTACTACTCAATTAAATCACTGTATATCAATTACTATACACCTTTGTGACAACATGACAACAATATTCTATATTTCTTGGTAAGGGAGAGTGCTAAATAAATGACAAGAACTTATAGGGTGTTCACTATTCTATATTTTCTTTGTACTTTTGGAAACTTTATCACAACAGATATGGAAGATTTCGTACACTTACACGTTCATACTCAATACTCTATTCTTGACGGACAATCCTCTATTTCCGCTCTCTTGAAAAAGGCCATGAAAGACGGGATGAAAGGAATGGCTATCACCGATCATGGTAACATGATGGGGATCAAAGAATTTTTCAATACTTCTAAGAAAGAAATCAAAAAAGCCAAAAATGAATTGGCTGCTGCGCAGGCAAAAATGGAAGCCCTTCAAGCAGGCACATACAAACGGCCGGAAGAAGACCCTAATGCGGGAGTATCTGATGAAGAACTATTGAAGAGTATCGAAGCACAAATGCCTCTATTAGAGCGGCGTGCTAATTTCAAGCCAATTTTAGGCTGTGAAATGTATGTAGCTCGACGTTCCATGAAGTTAAAAGAAGGACGTCAAGACCAGGGTGGTAACCACTTAATCGTTTTGGCCAAAAACGAAAAAGGTTATCACAATCTTATCAAACTGGTTTCAAAATCTTGGGTGGATGGCTTCTATATGAGACCGCGTACAGATCATGCCGAATTGGAAAAACACCATGAAGGGCTCATTATTTGTTCTGCTTGTATTGCAGGAGAAGTTCCATCAAAAGCTCTACGTGACGACATTGAAGGTGCAGAACAGGCGGCCTTGTGGTTTAAAAATATCTTTGGAGATGACTACTATCTTGAACTTCAGCGACACGAAGTAAAAGATAAGACGATCAAAGCAAACAAGGAAACTTTTGGCTTACAACAACGAGCAAATAAGGTTCTTATTGATATAGCTCGTAAACACAATATAAAACTTGTATGTACTAACGATGTACACTTTGTAGAAGAAGAGAACGCAGAAGCACACGACCGCTTGATATGCCTTTCTACTGGCAGAGATTTGGACGATCCGAAAAGAATGATGTACACCAAACAGGAATGGTTTAAAACGCAACGGGAAATGAATGAGATATTCTATGACATTCCCGAAGCTATACAAAATACGAGTGAGATTTGCGACAAGGTAGAGATATACAGCATTGATCACTCGCCTATTATGCCTAACTTTGCCATCCCTGAAAGTTTTGGTACAGAAGAAGAATATCGCCAACGCTTAACTGAAGAAGATCTTTTCAAAGAATTTACTCGCGACGAGAACGGGAATGAGATTATGAGCGAGGAAGAGGGCCGTAAAAAGATTGAGAATCTTGGTGGCTACGACAAACTCTACCGAATTAAGTTTGAAGCTGACTATCTTGCAAAAATATCCTACGAAGGAGCTATTGCACGATACGGTGAACCCCTGAGTGATGTGGTAAAAGAACGCATCAACTTCGAATTGCATATAATGAAGACCATGGGTTTTCCGGGCTACTTTCTCATAGTGCAAGACTATATCAATGCCGCACGCAAAGAATTGAATGTTAGCGTGGGACCAGGACGCGGTTCCGCTGCAGGAAGTTGCGTAGCCTATTGCTTGGGAATCACACAACTTGACCCTATCGCCTACGATTTACTGTTTGAGCGTTTCCTCAACCCCGACCGTATATCTTTGCCCGATATTGATGTTGATTTTGATGATGACGGACGTGGACGCGTTTTAGAGTGGGTTACACAAAAGTATGGAGAAGAAAACTGTGCACATATTATTACATACGGCACGATGGCCACAAAATTGGCTCTCAAGGACGTAGCGCGTGTGCAGAAGTTACCTCTTGCCGAAAGCAACCGCCTCTGCAAACTCATTCCCGATAAACTCCCTGAAGGACCTGATGGGAAGTCGCCTAAGATGAACTTAGATAATTGCATAAAGGCAATACCTGAACTTCGTGAAGCAGAGACGTCTCCCAATCCGCTCATGCGCGATACCATCCGTTATGCTCGCATGCTAGAGGGAAATGTACGCAACACTGGTGTACACGCCTGCGGATTTATCATTTGTCGTGATAAAATCAGCGATTGGGTACCTGTATCTACTGCTGAAGACAAACAGACGGGAGAAAAACTCCACTGCACGCAGTATGAAGGCCGCGTCATTGAGGAAACTGGGCTCATCAAGATGGACTTCTTGGGACTAAAAACTCTGACGATTATTAAGGATACATTGGAGAATATTCACGACAGTCTTGGTATTGAAGTAGATATTGAAAAGATACCTCTTGATGACGATGAAACTTACGCGCTCTTCAGCCGTGGGGAAACGATTGGTACGTTCCAGTTTGAATCTCCTGGTATGCAAAAATATCTACGCGAATTGCAGCCTAACTGCATAGGCGACCTTATTGCGATGAATGCTCTCTATCGTCCAGGACCTATTGCTTATATTCCTTCGTTCATTAAACGTAAGCACGGTGAAGAACCTATTACTTACGACTTACCTTGCATGGAGAAATATTTGAAAGATACTTATGGAATCACCGTTTATCAAGAACAGGTGATGTTGCTGAGTCGTGAAATTGCCGACTTCACCCGTGGAGAGAGTGACACATTACGCAAAGCTATGGGTAAGAAGCTCATCGATAAGCTAAACCATATGTACCCCAAATTCATCAAAGGTGGAACAAAGAAGGGGTATGATGAAAAGACACTGGAGAAAATATGGAATGACTGGCGCGCCTTTGCTTCTTATGCCTTCAATAAGAGTCACGCTGCTTGCTATGCTTGGATAGCTTATCAAACAGGCTATCTGAAAGCACACTACCCTGCACAGTTTATGGCAGGCGATATGAACTCGTGGCTAACGAATATCACAACACTCACAAAGTTGATGGACGAATGCAAACGCTTAGGAATAGATACCTTAGGTCCAGACATCAATGAATCGATGATGAAGTTCAGCGTCAATCACCATAGCCAAATTCGTTTCGGACTTGCTGCTATTAAAGGTTGCGGAGAGGCGGCAATGAAAAATATCATTGCCGAACGAAAGAAAAATGGGGTATTCAAAGATATCTACGATTTTGTGGAACGTATCGACCTATCAAGTTGCAACAAGAAGAACATCGAAAACCTGGCAACAGCAGGAGCTTTCGATAGCTTTGGCATAGCTCGTGAACAGTTTGTTGAAAAAGGCGAAAACGGGGAGACCTTTATTGATATACTTGTTCGCTACGGCCAACAATTCCAGATGGAGAATAACACAGCCCAAAATTCACTCTTTGGAGACTTCAATGCCATAGAAATTTCTAAGCCTATGATTCCTCAAGGCCTCCCAGAATGGAGTAACTTAGAGAAACTCAACAAAGAACGCGACCTTATTGGCATATACATTTCAGGACATCCGCTCGACAACTTCAAAGTTATTATCGAGAAAATATGTACAACCAGAATGCCCGAACTAGAAGAAGTATCAGCCTTGGCTAAGCGCGATATCACATTTGGCGGCATTATCACCAATGTACGAACAGGTTTCACTAAAAAGAATGGAAATCCCTACGGCTTTGTTACGATAGAAGATTATAGCGGTAGTGGTGAGATTGCATTCTGGGGAGAAGACTGGGCTCGCTGGAGTGGTTATATGAACATTGGTAATTCCGTATTCATCACTGCCTTTGTTGGGCCAAGACGTTACAATCAAGATGAATACGAAGTACAAGTCCGAAAAGTAGAGTTCTTAGGTGACGTGAAAGATAAAATTATTCAACGCATCAATATAACTATTCACGTGAATCGCCTAGACCAAAACACGGCAACAGAACTTGCTTCAATAATGAGCCGCGATGAAGGCCATACTGAAGTTATATTCCACGTTTACGACGATGAAACAAAGATGAACGTCCAGCTGATGTCGCAAAGTTGCTTTGCACTTGTAGATACAGATCTCATCACTTTCCTAGAAGAAAGTCCTTGTTTAGAATATGAAATTGGATAAATGGCATTATCTTTGTCCCGCATACATTGAACTAAAACAAATATAATATGGAAAAAATTATCACTGAACAGAATTTCGATGCAGAATTAGCGTCAAAGCAACCTCTTGTAGTTGACTTTTCAGCCACTTGGTGTGGTCCTTGCAAAAAGGTAGCCCCAATTATGACTGAATTGGCAGAAGAATACGAAGGCCGTGTTACTGTAGGCAAGGCTGATGTTGAAGAATGTGCAGGATTGGCTGCTCGTTATGGTATTGCTAGCGTTCCAACAATCCTATTCTTCAAAGATGGAGAACTTGTCGACTGCATGGTAGGTGCTGCTCCCAAAAGCAAGTTTGCTGAAAAGTTTGACACACTCCTTTAAGACATGGCAAGTTTTGAAGAAGAACTCCAGCAAGACGAGCTCGATGACGCACAGACTGTTGCCTTTATTCAACAGCAAATACCGCAGGAGCTAAAAGAGAAGTTCACTGAAGAACAACTCTACTACTTCCTAGATGTCATCACTGAATACTACGCTGAAAGTGGTATCCTTGATGCAGAGCCCGATAAAGATGGATTCATAGATATCGATATTGAAGCTATTGCTGCTTACTTAGCAAAAACAGCTAAACGAGAACATATCGGTAATTTTTCTCCCGAAGATCTTATCTTCGTCGTAGAAGCCGAAATGGATAGCCACTCTCTAGACGAATAAAAGCATAAATAAAAAAGACCGTAGCCATATAGGCTGTGGTCTTTTTTATTTTATATCATCGCATCTTACGCCTTTTCGTAAATATCCTTATCCTGTCAGCTGACATCCTTATTACGTCAGCTGACATTTTTATTGTATTTTCAAATGCAATAAGGAAATTTGAGATTTTGTAAAAGGGGATGCATAATACTATTTATTCATACACAATAAAGCTACCTGCAAGCCCTCGTCTCTTTATAACAAACCGAGAAAAGCTTGCAGGTAGCCAACAAGTAAAATAACTGTTCGCTCAAAGCCTTATTTGAGAGAATTCAAAAGTTCTAATTGATTATTGTCAATAAGATGCAAAACAAGTTCTCCGAAAAGAGTATTAGCCCAAGCAAACCAAGTACGTGTAAACTTAGAAGCATCTTCTTGACGATAAGCTTCATGAATAAAATTGGTTCCAGCATCTGTGGTAATGAGGCGCTGTAGAGCTGCTTTAATTTCAGTTGAATCAGTAGAAGTCATAGCCAGCATAATGTCAGACATAGGCCAGATATAGCCAATTCCTTCATGAGGACCGCCAATACCTTCACCTGCTTTCCCCGAGAAGAAATAAGGATTAGATTTACTCCAGACGAAGCGACGCGTGTTTTGATAAATGGGATCATTGACAGGAACATCGGCAATATACGGGAGAGAAAGCAACGAGGGGATATTTGCATCGTCCATCAGTAGATGAGAACCAAAACCATCAACTTCAAAAGCATAAACTTCACCAAAATCTGCTGTTTTTACCACTGCGTATTGCTTGAGAGCGGCTTGCACCTGCTCGGCCAATGCTTGACAGCTATCAGCCAAAGCCCATTCTTTGTTCACATCACGAAGAATCGTAGCTGCCTTGCGAAGACAACTCACAGCAAAGAAGTTTCCAGGAATATTATAAGGAAACACTGTACTGTCGTCGGATGGACGGAACGAAGAAGCAATAAGTCCACAAGGTTTTCCAGGATGCCCGTAGCCACTATTGGATTGTGTGTCGTGCATTGCGTGCGTACGACGCATAAAAAGATATGGAGAAGTGCCATCCATACGCTGCTGAGCACGCAGAGTTGTAAGCACCTCTCGAATGCAATCCACCCAAAGTTTATCGAAAACTGTCTTATCCCCCGTTGCCTTCCAATAGCCATAAGCCAAGCGTATGGGATAGCATGGAGAGTCGAGCTCATACTTACGTTCAAAGACGCCTTTCTTCATTTCAGTGATGTCGCCCGTCCAGTTGGTACTCATCGAATCAGGAGATTCCATGAAAGCATTTGCATAAGGATCGATAAGCAAACTCCGGAACTGGCGGCGCAATACACCTCGAATCAAACGAGCTAACTTGGGATCTTTGGAAACAAAACGTAGGTAAGGCCACACTTGAGCACTGCTATCACGCAACCACATAGCAGGAATATCTCCCGTGATAACAAACGTGTCGTCGTCGCCATCTGATGTTTTTCCATAACGAACCGTGGTATCCAAGGTGTTGGGAAAACACTGCGCAAACATCTCACGCACTTTGGGTTGAGTGATACAGGCAGAAATCGTTTTGATACACTTCTCCACAACGGGAGAACTAAAATTACGTTGTGAAAGTTCTGGGCGCTGGGCTGAAATCGACAGCGACAAGAAGGCCGCAAGGCCAAACAAGTGATATTTCATAAGAGATTCTTTATCTTTGCATTTGCAAATATAGTAGAAATAATGATAACGACAGTCATATTTGATTTAGATGGAACTTTGCTTGATACTCTACAGGATTTAGTGGACAGTGTAAACTTTTCCCTCTGCGCTCACAACTTTCCCAAGCGTTCCCTCTCTGAGATTCGCATGTTTCTGGGCAATGGCTATAAATATCTCATCTCACACGCCGCGCCAGAAAATACATCAGAATGTAAAATTGCAGAAGTTTTAGATACTTTTAAGTCGTATTATCAAAAGCATTGTTTGGACACAACCGAACCTTATGCAGGTATTCGAGAAATGCTCCAAAACCTAAAAGAGAAAGGTATAAAGATGGCTATCGTTTCTAACAAGGGAAACGATGCTGTGAAAGAATTAGCTCATCGTTTCTTTGAAGATTGTATTCCTATCGCCGTAGGTGAAAGTGCAAAAGTGCGGAGAAAACCCAATCCCGATACAGTGTGGGCAGCAATGCAACAATTAGGAAGTGGAAAGAACGAGAGTGTCTACGTTGGTGATAGCGAGGTGGATTTTGAAACAGCAAAAAACGCAGGTATCCCTTGTATCTCTTGTTCATGGGGCTTTCGCGATGAAACCTTTCTGCAAGAGATAGGAGTCACTACAATTATTCATCACCCCGCTGAGCTACTTACTTCGTTATTGCCCTAACTATTAACGAGTTGCTCAAAAGCAGGAATCGTGATTCTCTGCCTGTTACTTTCCAAGAGCCCTTTTGCTTCCAATTTGCGTAACATAAAGGAGACACTTAGGCGCGTTTCTCCGAGTTCTTCGGCCAAACGCGTCATTTTTATTTTCAGTTCCTTTTTTCCAGCAGGACGCTGTGAGCGGCGCAGAATAAACTGAACAAAACGCGCTTCTATTGTTGTAGCATAATTTTCCCACAGCCTACGCATATATTGTTGCGACTGCCAACAGGAAATATTCAGAAAGTTGATACGAAACGTAGGGAAGTCAAACAGAAAATCGCGCACCGCTGATTTTGTAATCTCAAGCAGTTGAACTTTCCCTGCAGCATAAACACTACGAAGATAGCGTGTCTGAACGCCAAAAAGACATTCTGGTTGAATCACATGAGGAAGATTTATCCATTCCGTGAGCTGATAGCCACGATCTGCACTCGACGTGTAGGTACAAACCTCCCCTTCTACTACAAAAATGAGGCTTTGACAAACGCTTCCTTGCTCTACAATGCAAGCCCCCTTCGCTTTTTGCACAAAGCCAATCTTGGCTCGACCTGCAATAGCCAACACATCTGCACGTCCCATTCCCTGCCAAAGAGGGAGTTGCAAAAGTTTATCAAAAATAAAACTCTCTGAAGGCGGAGAAGATAAATCAGCCCCATGAGGTTGCAAATCTTTGCCAGATTGTTTTTCCATCATCATTCTACTATATTTTTTTCCAAGCCTGGCGACATCCAAACTTGTAGTTTTCCATTCTGCTCATAAATCAAATAAGCCTTCAGTTCAGGATGCTTACTCAGTATTTTCTTTGCACCATCCAGACCTAACACCATAAAACTTGTGGCGTAGGCATCAGCCGTGGCACAATCGGATGCAATAACAGAAGCAGACAGCAAACTATGCTGCACAGGATACCCCGTACGAGGATCTATCGTATGAGCATAACGATGCCCGTTCTTCACATAAAAATTGCGATAATTCCCACTAGTTGCCAAAGCCTTTCCCTGAAGATGCATTGCAGACAAAACCTCATTTTCTCCAACCACAGGACGTTGGATCCCAATAGTCCACGGCTTTCCCTCAAAGTTTTTTCCATGCGTTCGAACCTCTCCGCCAATCTCTATCATATAATCGCTAATTCCCAAGCGATTAAACAAACGTGCCACACAATCCACGCCGAATCCTTTGGCAATAGCTCCACAATCGAGCATCACTCTCGGGTCTTTTTTCTTCAACATTATACCATCTAAACTCACTTTGTTAAAACCCACGAGTGAGCGCAAACTATCCACTTGCAACTTTGTGGGCAACTGCTGATTTTTAAAGCCGAATCCCCACGCATTCACCAAAGGAGCCACAGTGATATCAAATGCTCCGTTAGTTTCCTTCGATATGTCTTCTGCCAAGGAAAAGACCTCTCGAAAAAGCTCATCAGTCTTTGAGTCAGTCCCCGCATTGATTTTCGAAATCGTAGAAGTTGGATTAAAAATGGACATAGAATTATCCACACGGTCCAGTTCTGCAAGAATCTCTTTATTTAGATTGTGATCATATTTATACTTAATATGATATACTGTTCCAAAGATAGGGCCTTCGTCGTACTGCGGAACAGCTGAGTTCGATTTTCTAAGAATAAAGATCGTTGCTACAGTGAGTGCAAGAAAAAGGAGAACACCCCATTTGCTACGCCAAAACTTGCCTAAAGGAAAAGGGCCAATCATTCTATCAAATATTAAAATAAAAGTTCTTTTACCGTTGCAAAACTTCTATTCCGTACACATTGCAACCGTAAGAAAGATGTTGTACAGAAACTCTTGTATCCTAAATATCAAAGACTACATTAAAACTTCCTCCCAAGCCATTCGAACCATACTTACCGAAACCAGGGACATACCAAGCATTATCTACAGCCGTTTTACCTTCATGGAGCCGCAGCTTATAGCGAACCGACCAGCCCACATGAAAAAACTTCCAGATCTTAGCCTCTACACCAAACACCACCTCACTCCACAACATATTTCCTTTGATGCCTGATAAGTTGAAAGGAACTGTTGTCCCATAAATAGGGTCTTTCAAATCGGGAGCTGAGAGATCAAACTTGTAAGAAGTATAAGCAAAACGAACACCTCCAAAGAGACGATTACCAGAATGGGAATCTCTCAGAAAATTATAGTCCACTCCTAAACGGAAATACGGAGAGGCTGTTTTATACTTAATGTTTGAAGTATCGTCTGTATGATTGCTGATTCCCAGACCTAACTCAGCTGTTGGGAAGAACCGATTTTTGAGATTTAGTCGAAACATACCCTCATATTGCCCAAAGGGAGTAGCCAGCGCCATCACAGTTCCACATAAATCGTACCCCACACTGCATCCAGCCCAAAAAGGCTCTTTCTTAGTGGCAGGTTTCAACACTGTCGAACGTGGCTGCGCCTGAATCGTATCACGCTCCATTGCAGTGGCAGAAAGGTCACAACTACTGAGCAGTACGCAAGAAAATACGAAGGTTCTCAATATTCTCATAATTCACTATAGGTCTAACTAAACTCACACTATCTATCGTCACAGGCATCACAGAGATGTTGTGTGACGACCAGCGCACCGTTTGCAGCGTGTGGAAGATGCTCAACGGACAATCTGCACTCTCAAAATGCTTTTGGTTTGTTTTCTTAATCCAGATGGTATCTGTTGCACTCTGTCCTTCAGCATTAGAAAAATGAAACAACAATGTATCCATATTCCCAGCATAGCTCAATGGAAGAACAAAGGATTTAATATTTTGTGCCTTATTGAGCAGTATACTATCACTATGAAGTGGTGTGATAGTCAATGTATCTGTCAGTGTAAACGGCGTTTTTTTATCGGCAGAATACAATCCGCACGTCATTTCCACAATGTTATCCAGTGGACAATCTATATTGCTACACGCTTCTAATATAAACAAGGAAGCGATGAAGGGGAAAATTTTACCTATATTCATCGTATGAAATCATTAGAGCAGCAAGGTATCCCAAACCTCACTATATTTCTTTCTCTATCTGATAGTTGTTGCGGCCTTCAGCATTGCGAGAGATAAGTTCGCCCAAGAAGCCAGCGACAAAGAGCTGAGTTCCAAGAATCATCATAGTAAGAGCAATGTAGAAATAAGGAGAATTCGTCACCAAAGGAGCAGGAACACTCTGGCAGATAGCCACTAACTTCACACCACCAACAACTAATACTGCAATAAAACCAAGGATAAACATCAGACTACCTAAGAAGCCAAAGACGTGCATAGGTTTCAAGCCAAAACTATTAAGGAACCACAGACTCAGCAAGTCCAGATAACCATTAAAGAAACGGTTCCAACCACCAAACTTAGTTTGTCCAAACTTACGAGCTTGATGCTGTACTACCTTCTCTGCAATCTTGTCGAAACCAGCATTCTTTGCCAACCAAGGAATATAACGGTGCATTTCGCCGTAAACCTCAATGTTCTTCACAACATCTCGCCGATAGGCTTTTAAGCCGCAGTTAAAATCGTGTAGATTCTTAATACCACTCACTTTTCTTGCAGTAGCATTGAACAGTTTTGTAGGAAGTGTCTTAGAAATGGGATCATAACGTTTCTGCTTATAACCCGAAACGAGATCATATCCATCTTCTGTAATCATCCGATACAATTCTGGAAGCTCATCTGGGGAATCTTGAAGATCAGCATCCATTGTGACCACAACATCTCCTTGCGCCTTTCGGAAGCCACAAAACAATGCGGGCGACTTACCATAGTTTCGGCGAAACTTAATACCATGGACATTGGTATCTTCTTTCGAGAACTTCTCAATTATATTCCATGATTCGTCCGTACTACCATCGTTAACGAAGATAATCTCGTACGTGAAATTATGCTCCTTCATAACTCTGACAATCCAAGAATATAAGTCGGGCAAACTTTCAGCCTCGTTAAAGAGAGGTACTACTACTGATATATCCATTATATTTTTATATATTACATTAGAATTCAACAAACTACACTCCCATACCTCGACGCATGGTAAATAGTCCAATAAAAATAGAAATTATGGGATCAACGAAGAACGTTAGAGAAAGCACTGACGAAGCCCAAACAGAAGCCGGCAAGATGCGGAAAGCATCCGCCAATTGCTGTGGTGTTGTAGCACCAGTGAGTTCGTAGAGATTTGACATTCCTCCTTGTTGTTGCATTTCTTGTAAGAATTGTTGACTATGAGGCTGACTGGCAGCAAACAGAAAAGCATCTGCAAATACACCATTATCAAAAAAGGCAAACCACATGTATAGGCCCATTGCTATCAGTATACCAGCATAAATACCCATTAAAAGACAATGAACATAACCTTTCCCAAATGAGAACGGAGCGTTGCGTTCTGTGATTGTCTCTCTGAATCTGACACAAAGGAAGGCGCCAACGAAAGGACTGGAAAGAACAAGTAAGAATCCCAACATAGAAACTTGCGAATAGCGTAGACCTACGGCATAAACTACCAAACTAAGGAGACCATAAGTCCCCAATAGCGCCCCATTTTGAGCTGCAAAGGCGTTTATTTGCCGCCAATCCCATTCGTTTTGTTTATCTTCTAACATGATTTTGCAAATTTAATGCAACAACTGTGAACTACAAAATTTTACTTCGTGAAGGAAAAACATAAAAACATCAGAGAAAACTAAGTTTTAAAGCAAAAGCTATGCAAAATAAATAGTACATAGAAAATAACATGTGCTACTGAAAATTAGCTATACTCCGTACAATCTTCTCATCAACGCTCTTTCTTTTTTAATTTTTCCAGAAACAAGAAGAAAACCGACAAATCATTCTTAGAAGAGAGGTGTCGGACAGCACATCATCTTTGGTCACTATTATTTCATGAAAAATGTATAACTTCGCATCCCAATAGAAAAGGCTTATTAGAATGTATATCAAATATTTTTTTCTTATCGTCCTGTGTCTGCTGTTTAAGCCGCTTGACGCCCAACACCTCCTGCAAAACACCGACACGCGCGGAAATCATTTTGCAACCGACTCTATCGAAAAAGAGGACGTACCCGAGGGCATTTATGCTTGGACTATTGACAGTCGTTTCGGTTCTGTACGCCCTGCAAACTATGACACCATCCCTCATCTCTTTCCCAATGAAGCATTCACAGAAGGAATAAGAGGACACTATAACTTTACGGGCAATTTGGGAGCTCCGCGATTGAGTCGCATCTTCACAGATCGCACGGAGAATAGTTTTCGCGATGGACAATTTCTATTTTCTCAGCCTTTTGATTTCTTTCTTCGTCGCCCCGATCAAATCCTATTCACAAACACTAAATCTCCGTTCACTAATCTGACTTATCATGAATGTGGCAATAAGCAGAATGGTGAAGACCGCATCAGTGCTCTTTTCTCAACCAATGTAAATCAGCAGTTAGGTTTGGGCTTCAAGCTCGATTATCTCTATGGACGTGGCTACTACGATAGTCAAGCCACATCTGCATTCAATGGTACGCTCTTCGGTTCATACCGTTCTGATCACTACTCCCTTCATTCGTTCTTTGCAGCCAACCATTTGAAGAATCGCGAGAATGGAGGTATCGAGACCGATGCTTATGTAACAAGTCCTGAGTCTTTTCCTACGCGCTACGATACGGATGATATGCCCATCAATTTGGCTCGCAGCAACAGCAAGCAACAAGATAATACTTTCTTCCTTACCCATCGCTACAGCATTGGCCTGACACGTTGGACAGACAAAAACGGAAAAATTGTATCAACGCGGGCCGATAGAGCAGCAACCAAAGTTACGACACTCACAGATTCTACCCAACAAAGAACAAATGTAGACTCACTGAAACTCACCCCCCACTTTGTGCCTGTTACCAGTCTAATCCACACGTTGCGAATGGACTTCAACAACCGCCGCTTTATCAGCGATGCAGCCAATGGTGGACGTAGTTTTTTCAACGACTATTATCTGAACAACGATTCGGCTCGTGATAAAACGAATTATACCCATGTGGAAAATTTAGTGGCGTTGGAAATTAACGAGGGCTTCAATCGCTGGGTCAAAACAGGCATGCGGCTCTTCGCCAAACACGAATACTATCGATTCACCTTACCCGACACTACGGCAAGCGGTACACAGTACGTGCAGAAATACTCAAATCATTACATCACCTTGGGCGCGCAACTGATGAAGAAGCAAGGCCGCGTGTTCCACTACGATGTATTGGGCGAAATCCGCAGTAATGGTTCAAATTGGGGAGAGTTTAACATTGAGGGCACAGCAGATGTAGATATGCCTCTCTGGAAAGACACAGTATCTGTACGCTTAGATGGCTTCATTCGTAACGAGCAACCCAATTTCTACTTACGCCATTTTCACGCACGCAACGCTTGGTGGGACAAAGATCTCGACAATCAATTGACGGTGCGCCTCGGCGGTAGCCTTTCTTGGAAGAATACGCGCTTTTCCTTCCACCTGCAAAACATTCAGAAGTTGGCCTACTTCGCTGAAACCTTAACTCCGTCGGACTTTACCAACAATGTGCAACACTACACTCATAGCATTGGTGTGCGGCAAAATAGTGGTAGCGTGCAACTCCTTACGGCCTCCTTGCGCCAAGACTTTCACTTGGGCATTCTGCATTGGGAGAATGAACTCATATATCAGGCTACGACCGACAAGGACAGCTACCCCCTCCCTGCCTTTTCCGTTTGGACCAATCTCTATTTGAAGTTCCGCTTAGCACGTGTTCTGCAAACAGAATTAGGCGCAGACATGCGCTATTTCACCAAGTATTACGCACCTGCTTACTCGCCCATCATGGGACAATACGCCATACAAGACCCTAACTACCGCATACAGTTGGGCAATTATCCGATGATTAACGCTTATGTTAATTTTCATCTCAAGCGCACGCGATTCTATGTAATGGCAAGTCATGTCAACTATTCTAGCGGTGCAGGAAATCCATTCCTTGTACCTCACTATCCGCTCAACCGCCTGGTTCTGCGCCTCGGCATTAGTTGGAATTTTATCAACTAACAGCATTTTCTGCTCAACCAATAAAGGGAAAAAGATAACCGATACCCTGCTTTATGGATCAATAACTCACTGTTTATGAGCGTTATAAAGCAGGGCATCGGTTTCCTTATTGTATTTCAAAATTTCCTTATTGTGTCAGCTCACACAATAAGACTGTCAGCTGACGCGCTTATTGTATTTTCAGACAGTTCAAAGCCTCTTTCTTAACTGCGTAGAACGGAATAAAAAAAGAGAAAGAAAGAGAGGACGATATTAAAGTTCCAACCAATTCCGATAGAACTGACGAGCATGCTCTTTCCACTGCCATAGGATTCGCCCATTAGGGTCATCGGCTTCATAATAATGTTGAGGCGGCAGAATCGATAAACCTTTGGCCAAGTCCCGCTTATATTCATTTTCCAAAGTATGAGGTTCGTATTCCAAATGGCCAACAATAAACGTGCTACGATGTGCCGCATCATAGGCTACCCCTACTCCACTTTCTTGGCTTTCCGCTACAATCTGCAACTGAGGAGCAGAAAAATCAGAACGTCTCACTTCCGTATGTCTACTGTTGGGCATAAAGAACGCAGGCGAAAGCCCACGCATGAGAGGACACTTATCGTCGAGCACATCTTGAGAAAAAACACCGAAACACTTTGCCGTTTTGTCATACTTTGGAATGCCATAATGGTGATAAAGGCCAGCTTGCGCGCCCCAGCAGATATATAAAGTATTGAGCCGTTGGCGGAAAGCCCAGTCCATAATCTCACAAAGTTGTGGCCAATATCGCACTTCCTCAAAAGGCATCTGCTCAACAGGAGCACCTGTAATGATGAGCGAAGGAGCAGAAGAAAAGTGAAGTTTGTTGGACAATATCGTTTCTATATCAACATAATACGCCAGGATATGTTCAATCGGCGTAGTTTTATAGGTTTGCCCTGCTATGCGCACAGGTAACAAAAGCACATCAGTATCGGGAAACGACAAAGCGCGAGCAATATCCAGCTCCGTCACGGTCTTTTGCGGCATAAGATTGAGGAGCAAAACCACACGAGCATCCGTAGGAACAGCCCAGAGGTTATACTCTGCTACTGCGTATCCTTCAGCCTGCAACGTTTCCACAGCAGGCAATCCTTGAGGAAGTCTCAACATTTTTTATTTAGTTTTTATGTGTTCTGTAAATCTGCTTTCAACTGGATGCAGAAAGTAGTTCCGTGGTTGATTTCGCTTGCTTTCACAAAGATATGTCCTTCGTGATATTCTTCCACAATACGCTTGGCAAGCGATAAACCTAATCCCCATCCGCGACGCTTCGTGGTGAACCCAGGTTTGAAGACACGTTTCCAACGTTTCTTAGATATACCTTTTCCCGTATCTGAAACCTCTATATTTACCACTGCTCCACGCTGACGCACACATATATTGATGTGTCCAACACCAGCCATAGCATCGATGGCATTCTTACATAAGTTCTCAATGACCCATTCAAAAAGTGGAGCATTAACACGAACAAAAACAGAAGAAGCAGGGAAATCTGTAGTTATCTGTACCTTATCAGAAGTTCTGCGCCCTATATATTCCACCACACGTGGTATGATTAGACACAAATCCTCATTGACCAAGGCTGGAGCAGAACCAATTTTCGAAAATCGTTCAGCAATGAGTTGTAAACGTTGCACATCTTTGTCCATTTCCGGCACTAAAGCCTCATCGGGATAAAGATCTTTGAGCATTTCCACGCCCGCCATGAGCGAAGATATGGGAGTACCCAACTGGTGAGCTGTTTCTCGAGAAAGTCCCACCCATACTTTGTTTTGTTCGGCCCGCTTACTACTCAACAAGGCCAACAGAGCCACAACGATAAACAAGGCCACAACTCCCAATTGAATATAAGGATAAAGCGCCAAGCGGCGTAGCATCAAAGAAGGTTCGTAGAAGATAGAAAGTGTGGTTTGTGTCCCCGCACCATCCAAACTCATCTTCATCGTATAGCCTTCGCGCTGCATTTGCGCCACCTTCTGCTGCAACTGCAAGAGCAGCTGTTTGTGGGAAGCAGTATGCGGTTCGGTAATAGCTATATCTATGGAATCTTGCACCAAGCGATTTTTCCAAAAAACAAAGCCTCCATCGTCTTCGATATTGCGGGCAGCCAAAATGTCGCCCCGACTGTCCTGCACTATCACGGGAATAGTATTGTTTCCATTGATAACCTTCAGCACTAAGTTTAGATCCGTATTTTCATCGGCGCGCGTTAGAGAACGCATAGCTTCGGCCCAAACTTCCATGCGCGATTGTTCCTCACGCGTCAAGTCGCGCACGAGCAAATTACTCACCAGCAACGATACGGAAGCTATGAGAACTGCAGCAACAACAAGAGCCACTTTAACATGGCTCATGGATAAATTATTTAGTACTGGTATCTTCAATGGATTTGTTGATATTTTCTATATAGTTCAGAAGTTCTTCGCGGCCCAGTCGACTTTCACTACTCGTAATAAAATGAGGCGGCAATTCTTCCCACTGCTCACGTAAAGTAGCTAAAAAGGTATCGACATTTTTTCTTAGTTCACCCTTCTTATTCTTATCAGCTTTTGTAAATATTATACTGAAGGGAACACCATTTTCACCCAACCACTCGATAAATTCCAAGTCGATTTTCTGCGGTTTCAAGCGAGAATCAATCAGCACAAACAGATTCGTGAGTTGCTCGCGCTCAAGGACATAGAAAGAAATGATATTCTGCAATTTTTCTTGGTCTTTCTTGCTACGCTTCGCATAGCCGTAGCCAGGCAAATCCACAAGATACCATTCATCATTAATACGGAAATGATTGATAAGCATTGTCTTGCCTGGAGTGGAAGAAGTCATGGCGAGCCCTTTGCGCTGTGTCAACATATTTATAAGCGAACTTTTCCCTACATTACTACGTCCAATAAAAGCGTATTCGGGGATGTTGCTCTTGGGGCATTGGTCTGCACGACTATTACTAATCTCAAATTCTGCGGAATTTATCTTCATAAAAGCACTACTATATTTGCAGCAAAGATACTAATTCCAAATTGTTTTTTTAACTTCGCAGTGAAAATGAATGAAGTATATCCCTCGAAACTTTTAGAACGGACAGTAGGAGAATTCTCAAAACTTCCAGGTATCGGACGGCGCACTGCCCTCCGGCTTGTCCTGCATTTGCTCCGTCAGAAACCCGAAACAGGGCATGCACTTTCGGAAAGTCTCAGCCAGCTCATTGATGGCGTGAAATACTGTAAAGTTTGTCATAACATTTCCGATACAGACATTTGCGACATCTGTTCCAATCCGTTGCGCGATCAATCAACAGTTTGCGTAGTGGAGAACATCCGTAACGTCCTGAGCATTGAGAACACGGGTATTTATCGTGGACTTTATCATGTGCTGGGTGGGATCATCTCTCCCATGGATGGTGTCGGCCCTAATAATCTAGAAATCGAAAGTTTGATAAAACGTGTTGAAGAAGGTGGGATTCAAGAAATCATCTTCGCCTTGAGTCCAACAATGGAAGGCGATACGACAAACTTTTTCATTTCTCGCAAGCTCGCTCCTTTCAACGTACGCCTGACAGATCGGAAGAGCACACGTCTGAACT
>NZ_CAUTBW010000020.1:0-40190 GCF_963536905.1 uncultured Alloprevotella sp.
TTGGAATCTCAAGACGATTGGCTACCGCTTCAATAATGCGGATATTAGCTTGATGGGGAAGCACCCAATTCAATGTTTCGTTATTCAATCCGTTTCGTTCTGCTATCTGAGCACTAACGTCACTCATATAAGTAACGGCGTACTTAAATACCGTGCGACCTTCTTGGTGGAGATAGTTCATGCGGCGGTCAATGGAGTAGTGAGAAGGAGGACAAACAGAGCCACCAGCCTTAACGCAAAGGAAGGGGAGCCCTAAACCATCAGTGCGGAGGATAGAATCTGTCCAACCTATTTCTTCTGTTGTTGGCTCCACCAATACTGCTGCAGCACCGTCGCCAAAGAGAGCGCAAGTGGAACGGTCTGTATAGTCAACAATGCTGGACATTTTCTCAGAGCAACAAACAATCACTTTCTTATAACGTCCACTTTGAATCATACATGCTGCCTGGTCCATCGCAAAGAGGAAGCCACAGCAAGCTGCCTGCAAGTCGATAGCGTAAGCATTTGTCATGCCTGTACGACCAATAACAATAGAGGATGTAGAAGGTACTTTGTAGTCTGGAGTCGTTGTTGCCACGATGAGGGCCTCCACGTCAAGCGGATCTGTTCCTGTCTTTTGGAGCAACTGCTTGACAGCTTTACGAGCCATGTAGCTCGTACCGAGCCCTTCTTCTTGTAGAATATGACGTTCCTTAATACCTACGCGAGACATAATCCACTCATCGTTGGTATCAACCATGCGCGAGAGTTCGTCGTTGTTTAGAATATAATCTGGAATATAGCCACCGACACCGGTGATTGTAGCATTGATTTTTTCCATAGAGATATTACAAAAAATTTAAGGTCTGACGTATAGAGAAATAGGACAGTATTAAATATGATTTCTGCCTCTTGCTCTAAACGTCAGACCTTTTAATTGAGAATCTGATTATTCAGCTGTTTCTTCCTGTGCTACTGCGAGCTTGCCGCGGTAGTAACCACAAGAAGGACATACCGTATGGTAGATATGCCAACCACCACAATTAGGACATGCAGCTAACGTAGGAGCTACTGCCTTATCGTGAGTTCTGCGCTTCAGAGTTCTCGTCTTTGATTGTCTTCTTTTGGGATGTGCCATGGTTCTATTTTATTTTAACTAGTTATAATTCTATTTTTATTTGCTAAGCATCGAGTTCGTCAATAGGCATTTCCGCAGAAAAGCGGGTGAGCATATCTTTATCACATTCACCTTCGGGGTGGACTCTCTCTAGGGGGAGAGATGTCACGGCAATCTCATATATGTCCCATGCGATGTTGTACATATTAGAGTTGTGAGGTACGAACTTTAGGTCGTAATCTGTTGTCTCTGTTTCATCACCATAGGAGACTCTCACTACATCTGAAGTGTTAATGTCAATAGAGAGTTCATCAAGGCAGCGATCACAGAGAACAATTACCGATCCTCGTAAGAAAATCTTAATTTGATAGATGTCTCCAGCTGTTTCACGTACCTTGACAGTTACATCGAGCCTTCCGCCTTTGATTTCATCTTGCTCGAGTTCAGCAAAGAAATCATCGTGCAGGGAGAAGTGTAAAGGCTCGACTCCGCTTGCAGCCTTCCTTATGTCTATCAGCATATTGTCCTTACTAGCCATAGCGGCTGCAAAATTAGAGATTTTAGCTTGAAGAACAAAATGAAATCTTTATTTTTTGAGTATTAAATCCTTTCTGCGTCTTGTCAGATGATGGGCCGGACAAAATCCTCTTGATGTCTTAAGCTTCTTATCTTATTTATAAAGGTGCGGAAAGGCTGAAGTATTGCGTAGAGATGAAGTGATACTCCATATTTACGAAGTTCTAATTGTTTTGTGAGCTGTCTAAAAAGAATGATGGGGGTGATTATCCAGCACACTAAGAGAATCAAGCTGAAGATATCCGTCAAAAGGTGTATGAGTTCATATGCTTCTGCGATTGTTGATTCGTAAATACGACTTGCTATATATATGCTTTCTATTAGTAAGAATAGATATGTAGCCCAGCTAGCAAACGCTTCCCGTAGTGTCCACCAATGTGCGTTCTTGCTGAGGTGTTTTCGAATAGCCGTAGAGTACATTCGCTCTTTATTAAGTACGGATGCATTGGGGAGTTCTTGAAGCATGGTAGCTCTTGTGTCCCATATAAAACTGGCATTCTCCTTCGTGGCCAATTGGTCAACGAGTAAAGCGCAACCACCAAAAGGAAGTTCTAAACTACCTGCAAAACCGTGATTATCAAGAAAAAATTGTTTTGAGATAATGAAGTTTGTTCCATCAGCTCCACAGGCTTTTCCTCGAGCACCTGCACGTAGTACGCGAAGTTGTGCGCAAAGACGTTCGTATATAGCTCGTCGTGCAAGACTACTACCGTCGTCTATATAATTTGCATATCCGATTGTGATGGGCTTTAGATTTTGAGACATTGTCTCGAGCCATAAATCGCTTATTGGGCGACAGTCGGGCGCTGTTAGAAGACACCATTCTGAATGTGCTGCTCGGATCCCTAATGTGAGTGCTAATTTCTGTTTGTCTATATAACGAGAAGTGGTTGGAACAAAGGTATGTCGAAGATTTCTGTACTTTGCTTCCATGCGTTTTAGAACATCACTCGTTTCTGCATTAGAGGCTATGTTTACCACCACGACCTCAAAAGAAGGATACTTCTGTTTGAGAATATACGGAAGATTTCGTTCTAGAAGTATCGCTTCCTTGGAGACAGGGATAATGACGGATATCTTAGGCTTTTCTTCTTTCACTGTTTTTGGTTGACATTTACATTTTTGAGGAAGTGTATAGTCACGCCAGCGTAAAAGATATAAAAGTAAGAGAGCTATGCTAGCTACTCCTAAAAGTATGATTTGGATATAGAAAAACATGATTAAAATGTTAAACCTTTTGTCGGAATGCTGCACAGGTAATAGCTGTAGCAATAGCCACATTTAAACTCTCCACAGTTTTACGGTTGGCAGGATAGTTAGGGATGAAGAGTTTTTCCGTCACCAGTTGTTCTACTTCTTTGCTAATACCGTTCCCTTCGTTACCCATTACTATAATTGCATTCTGTTGTAATTTTTTTTGGTAGATATTGTCGCCTTCTAAGAATGTTCCATAAATAGGTACGTTCTGTTGGCTCAAGAAAAAGGGGAGATCGACATAGTGAATATTCACGCGGGCGATAGCTCCCATAGAAGCTTGTACTACTTTAGGAGCATAAGCATCTGCTGTATTCAATGAGCAGTAAAGCGCATCAACACCAAACCAGTCGGCTAATCGAATGATTGTCCCTAAATTGCCTGGATCTTGTACGCAGTCAAGAGCTAATGATAAGCCAGAAGTTGAACAGATGCCCTCTGTCGGCTTTTCGAAAATGGCTAAAGCTTCTTGCGGTGCTTTTAGAAGCGAAGCTTGTTGTAGTTCCCTTTCTGTGATTTCCCTGATATTGTATGATTGAAATTCTGGGTGGCTGTCAATAAAATGCTTTGTTCCACACAGCATCTTACACGTACAAAGACCAACCAGCTCTCCTATAACTTTGGGACCTTCGGCAAGGAACACATTTTCCTTATCTCGATGTTTTTTCTGTGCAAGGGATTGGATGTATTTTATCTCGTTCTTTGTCAGCATAAATACAAGCTTCTTTTTGTTGCTGCAAAAGTACGAAAAAATCTCTTCTTATAAGTCCTGCGTAATTCCAGATTAAGCAGGAGTAATAAAAGGCTTCTTTGAGGGATTCCTATTATTTATGTATAAAGCATCTATGAAAATGTGGTATATTTGCAGGAATAAAATCGATAATTTTGAAAATCTCTATATTCTATAAGTTTGGATGTCTTCTCCTTCTAATAGGTTTTACAGCTTGTAATCCAACAAAATTTTTGCAAAAGGATGAAACAATGCTTCGTTCTGTGAAGATGACCTCGGATAATAAGTCGCTGAAGGTGGGAGATTATCGTTCGTATGTACGCCAAGAACCTAACGCGCGCTGGTTTAGTTTGCTGAAAGTACCTTTGGCTATCTATAGCATTTCTCAGTCCGACACTACACGCCGTGCCGGCCGCTTCTTTCGTCGTATAGGACAGGCTCCCGTAGTCTACGACTCTACTATGGCAGAGTTTTCACGTAGAAGCTTAGAAGCAGCATTGCAGGCAAAAGGATATATTCATGCTTCTGTCCATACTGATGTTACAACAAGGAAGCGTAAGACAGATGTGATTTATCATTTGCAGCCTGGGCATCGCTACTATGTTGCAAATCTTTACACAATAGTAGATGATAAGGAAATGCAGAGGCAAATCGATAGTTTATCGGCCAAAAGTTTGCTCTATAAAGGGATGCCTTTCGATGCAACAGTTCTTAGCGAAGAAAGAAGTCGAATTATCGCAGGACTCCTAAATGCTGGTTATTACCGGTTACAAAAAGATTATGTGAAGTTTCGTGTAGATACAGTTTCCAATGATATGGGCGTTGATTTAACTATGACTTTTTCACGTCCCGTGGGGGTAGATAGTACTAAGGATTATGAGCGTTTCACTGTGCGTAGGTTGGATCTCTATGAAGGTTCTTCTGCTTTCCCCTTGTCTACTACTATGGAGTCTCAGAAAGCTTTATCTATTGATGGCTTTTCTTTCCAAAGTGACGCTAAGAATCCTTTACGCACGAAAGTTCGGAAGACAGTGTATCTAAACCATATACGTTTGCGCCCTGATAGTTTGTATCGTGAATTAAATGTTCAGGATTCATATTCTATGCTCAATAGTTTGCCGATAGTTAGTTATTCCTCGATTCGCTTTCAAGAAGTGCCTGGAAGCAAACCTCAACTGGATGCAGACATACAAGTAGTACGTAACAAGCTGAATAGTATTAGTTCTGAATTGGAAGGAACAAACACAAACGGTGATTTAGGGGCTGCAGTAGCGGTAACATACACAAATCGCAATCTCTTTCAAGGGGCAGAAGCCCTGTCGTTGAAGCTAAGAGGTGCATACGAGGCTATTCGTGGCTTGGAAGGTTATAAAGACGAAAACTATTTGGAGTATAGTGCAGAACTTTCTTTGCGTTTTCCCGCCACACGACTTCCTTTTAGTTTCCGCCGAGGGACTAAACAACTCATGGTGACTAGTGGTGTGTCTTTCATGTACGACTCTCAGAATCGTCCAGAATTTCACCGTCGCGTTTTAACGGGGGATTGGGCTTTCCGTTGGCGAAATTCTTCTCATCCAGGTTTCCAACACCGCCTCGATATGATAAGTCTCAATTATGTTTTTGTCCCTTGGATTTCATCAACATTTCGTCGTAATTATTTGGATGGAACAGATCCCCGAAACTCCATACTTAGGGCTAATTATGAGGATCTCTTTATCATGCGGTGGGGATATTCTTTTATCTATAATAGTCAGCAGGATAAGATGCTGCAGAATTCGCTATTAGGCAGTGTGTCTAATCTCACGCGGGGATGGCAATTAAAATATAATATAGAAAGTGCAGGAAACTTACTGCGTGGAATGAGTGCGCTAATCGGCGCAAAGAAGAACCGAAATGGGCAATATGAAATGTTTAATATTGCCTATTCTCAATATATTAAAACCGATGTGGATTTTGTACGATGTATTCAATTTGATGAACGAAATAGTCTGGCCTTTCATGCAGCCTTCGGTATAGCAATCCCTTATGGCAACTCTTCGATTATTCCGTATGAAAAACGCTATTTTGCAGGTGGAGCAAACAGTGTTCGTGGCTGGGCTGTTCGTGGGCTGGGACCAGGCTCTTATGCGGGTAAGAACGGAGAGATTGACTTCATAAAGCAAACGGGTAATATGAAGCTTGATTTGAGTGCAGAATGGCGTACTCATTTGTTTTGGAAACTAGATGGTGCAGCCTTTGTTGATGCAGGTAATATTTGGAACACAAGAGACTATATTAACCAAGATGGTGGTAAGTTTAAGTTTAGTGAATTTTATAAACAAATAGCAGTAGCCTATGGAATTGGGTTTCGCTTCAATTTGAGTTATTTTATTCTTCGCTTCGATTTAGGCATGAAAGCCATTAATCCTGTTTATTCTTCGGTAAAAGAACATTATCCAATTATTCGTCCGCGTTTATCGCGTGATATTGCTTTTCATTTTGCTGTAGGACTACCATTCTAGTCTTCTATAAAGATATTAATGAAGAGAAAAGGCTACTATTATATAAAACATTGGTAATAAATTGCTACTTTTGCCAAGACAAAATATAATCACTAAAATGAAATTTATTAGCTTCGGTTCAGGTAGTAGTGGCAATTGCTATTATTTGCTCGAGGACGGCTTTGGCTTAGTTATCGATCAAGGTATTGGCATACGTAGCTTTAAACGTTATTTCCGCGATTATGGACTGTCACAAGGAGAAATAAGTGCCATTTTAGTAACACATGATCACACAGACCATGTTAAGGCGGTAGGAGCAATAAGCCAGGAATATCACCTACCAGTCTATGCTGCTGGGAAAGTTCATGAAGGGATGGAGAACAATTATTTAATGTCGAAAAAAATTGCTGAAAATAACAAGCGCGTTCTCATGCCAGGTGAAAAGATTGTCTTGGGGCCTTTTACAATTACAGCTTTTGAAGTACCACATGATGCTAGTGCAAATAATGGATACTTTATTACGACTAACTCTACCAACTTTTGCTTGATGACAGATTGTGGAAAGATTACAGAAGAGATGTGTCGTTTCATTAATCAGGCTGAGAACTTAGTTATAGAGGCAAATTATGATGAAGCCATGCTTATGACTGGCCCTTATCCGCTTTATCTGAAGAATCGAATTCAGAGTGGTTTAGGTCATAGTAGTAATGTAGAAACTGCTTCAGCGCTGGTTTCTTCTTTATCCCCACTCATTAAGCGCATTTGGCTTTGCCATTTAAGTGAAGAAAACAATCATCCTGAGTTGTGCAGAAAAACTATTCAAGAAGCATTAGATAGTGTAGGGTGTACAGCAGAGTTGTGCGTCTTGAAGCGAAGGATACCAACAGGTTTCTTTGATTTGTGAAAAAGTTAATAATTAATTTGGTCAGTCCAAACTTTTCTAATATCTTTGCACTCGCAAATCAGAAATGATAGCAATGGTACCTTGACCGAGTGGCTAGGTAGCGGTCTGCAAAACCGTCAACAGCAGTTCGAATCTGCTAGGTACCTCTTCAAAAAAAGGATTCACAAGTGTGAATCCTTTTCTTGTTTTAGAATCTTGCTAATTTTTCTTACTTCATGCTCTTTATCCGCAATATACCTGAAGGAGTATTGCTGATATTTGTATGTGGGAAAAGTTCTCTCCTTTTGGATAATGTCAATATCGTCTATGAGTCTTTGGGTAGAAGAGCTGCTGTGCTATAAGAAGGAAACGTATATATAATAAGCGTATCAGGTGATAGTCTTATTCTATTTGCTGACATCCTTATTGTATTTGAAAACACAACAAGGATGTTTACACTTATCTATGATTTTTATTTTATGGAAGTTTTTCGGCCTTTCGTGTGAAGATCATTTCATCTGCAATTTTTACAAGTTTTCGCCCTATAGCTTTACTGACATTGTTTCCATTTTTCGTGGAGTAAACGTAGGTATTATCAGCTTTTCGGGTAAAAAGAATAGTTTGGGAGTCTGAACCAATATCATTGGTGAATCTTAGTTCGGCTTGGTTGCCTTGAATCTTATAGTTAGTGAGCATCCATACACCATAGAGATATTGACTGGCATCTCCTTTCATATAGCCGTTCATTTTCCCGAGAAATTCGTAGCCTGGAACAGATATAGATTCATGATAAAGGTCGATGACCAGTTGAACATGATAACGAGGAGAATAGAACTCACCCTTGAAAATACTATCATTGGCAGTTTCTGTTGATGCTGATTGGGCAAATAGAGCAGATACTGTCATGCAGAAAAAAAGTATGCAGAATAGTTTATGCTTCATCGTCTGTTTGAAGTTTCAGAATAATAGTGGCAGCTCCAATATTGATGATACTACCGTTTTCAATTGTGGCTCTCTCACGATCATTCAGAATTTCGCCTTGCAGAAAAGTACCTGTCCCCGAAGGTGCATCTCGAAGAGTGATGGTTGTTCGTCCATCTTTGAGAGGCTTTACATTCACAATGCAATGAGTGGTATCGATACTAGGATCCACAGTTTTGAACGCAGCATTAGCTTTTGTTCCTTTAACGAAGCGGCCTATGATATTGTCGCCTTCGTAGAGTGGAATATCAGTCTTGAGCTGGAAATCGTTTTCAAGAACAGTGAGTATTCCAAAAGTGGGACGTTCTTCTTCTTTTTCTGCGTTTGTTCGTGGAATACGAATCTTAAATTGTTTTTGACATTCAGGACAGCCGAACACGAGGATGCGTCCAGGTTCGTAGAGTCTATCGTCAAACGATATAGCAGTGTCACATTTAGGACAGCGTATGCGTTTCATAAAAAAATAAAAGTTGGACTACTTGAGGTGCATTACCCAAGGAGAACTAATTGCTGGATTGTTGCTCAATGCGTGGAGTTGTTGATAGGCTTCACTCTCTGTTTTATAATGTCCATAAATGACACGAGTGGTCTTCCCTATATGAATCTCAGCTTCTTTTAATCCTTTGCTATGAAGCGATTTCACATAGGTCTCTGCATTTTTGCCGGAGACCTTTGAGGCTAAGACAATGGTGTAGGGTTTTGATTCTTCACGCGTGGTAGTGGTCTCAGTATTAGTTTGTCCTTTTTGTACATCTTGTTGTGTTTGTAGAGCAGGCCTTTTTGGTAAAGCTTCTTTTGGAGCCGCTTGCTTGTGAGCTGGTCTTGAGAATATAAGTTCACTTTGCAGAATTGTGGCTCTTTGATTGCCTGTATCGATAGTCCCAACAGGTGTAGCCCAAAGAAAGTAGGACACTACGGCTATCATTACAGCAGCAATGTAGTTTACAACCTCCCGATTGATTGTAATTGTATAATCATCTTTTTTCTTTCCTCCTTTTACAGAAAGAATAGGAGAGGGGGACGTTTCTTCTTTTGCAGGTAAGTCCTCTTGATGGATATTGAGAAGTTCCAATGCATAAGAGTCCAATCCATACAAGCAAGGCGATATAATCCCTGCAGGAATAGGTTCGAAGTCGTAGTGACCTTCAAGATTGTGAAGAAGTTTCCCAATATTCCCTATTTCAACACTTCCTGTTTCTTGTAGTTTGTGCTTGAGGATTTTTACTTCTTTCTCGATATTCTTTTGAGCTTGCTGATAAGTGAGGTGGTATGCTTGCATATATGACTGGATGAGCAAGCCGTCATTCATCGTTAGGCGTGGATTAAAGCCTACGCTTCTCAGGGGGGGGAGAAATAACTGTTCATCGGCAACAAGGCGTGCCGGAACATATTGCGTGACAAAGCCCCCTAGGCCCGGGACAATGACACAGCAATGCTCCAACAATAAGTTTCCTATATGTTTCGATAATTCAGTCATCGTGGCAAAGTTACAGAATATCTTCTTTCTTCTGTATAAATAGAATTATAAATCTTAATTTTTTTTCTCGAGTTGCGGGAGTTTTATTACGCTACCAATTGTAATAATGTCTGGATTTTCTATCTTATTAAAGAAAATAATGTATTTAGCAAAATCGCGGTCTCCGTAGGTTTGCTTAGCTAATCTGTAAAGATTTTCTCCACTTTGTAGTTTGTGTGTGCCAATAACGCCTACAATCTTATAGTTGCTACCTTCCATTTGTGCGTACTTATCTTCTGGTCGCAACTGAGGAGTGAGAGAAGCAGCAGGAGCGGTAGTCTGTGGGAGATCATCGGGCTTGTTCGCTTCCTTAGTCTTCGTAGATTTTCTTTGTGAGGAATCAGCCGGTGCAGTTGTTGAGCTTGCTTGTGGAGCAGAAGCTGTGTGGTTAGACATTGTTGAAATTTTAGCTGTTTCCATGTGCTCGCCAAAGATGTGATAATAACCTGCAAAATAAAAGGCGGTTAATAGTGTTAAGCTACATAGTATGACGCTCACAACTTTCAATAGACGTATTATACTATGACTTGCTGGAGACTTTTGTTCTTCTATTCTGTCTTCTTCAGCATTATCCATACTGTCTGTTTCGTATTTATAGTTTTCAGAATGCCTCTCTTTTGTGGGAATAAAAGAAGTTCCTTCAGAGATTTCAATGAGTGGAGACTTTTCTTGTTCTAATGAATCCTGTACTTCTAAATTGTTGTCAAGGGAACTAATATCTTCTCTTTTGCTAGATTTTTTTACCTCTGGTGAAACGCTACAATTAGATTCTTCCTTGATAAGAATATCTTCTGTGGATACAGAATCTTCTGGGAGCATAGTATGTTCTGAAATCAAATCTTCTTCATTTTTAGAACTGGTTTCAGTTTGTGCTGTTGTTTCATTTTCAACGAGAGCCTTAGTAGCCTCCTTTTCAGCTAATTCAATTTCTAAAGCAACTTTGCTGTCTATTTCTGCAAGATCGCTATCTTTAATATCTTCATTAAGTGTTACGGTCTGGAATTGTGCAAAGGGCTTATTGATAGATTCTTTTAGTAAGGTGTCGGGTGTGAATGTGATTTTCGGATGACTACTAATCTGAATCCGCTCTCCCGTGTTCACATTGATACTCTCTCGTTCTCCTACAATAATAATCTTGAAGGTACCAAACCCTTTTATTTTTACAAACTTATCATCGATAAGGCCAGATTCAACCGTGTCGAAAAAACTGCGAATGAAAGTTTCAGCATTTTTCTTTGAGATGCCTTGGTATTGAGCAAAGAAAGTTGCAAGATCTTGTGGTGAATACTTGGTGTTCATTAGCTTATTGGGCTTTATCCTTGAGTGTGTTGCTTGCTTTGAATGCAATGGTAAGTTTGGGAGGGACAAGCATACGTTGCTTTGTTGAAGGATTTATAAGGATACGTTCCATTTTCTTTTTGATTTCAAAAGAACCGAAATTTTGGATGGCCAGCGTATCGCCTTCCTCCAATTTCTCAGAAAGAGCTTTAGAGAAAGCTTCAATAATTGTCTGTATGTCTTGAGGAGTTGTTTCAAGACGCGCAGCCAAATTGTTGAGGAAATCTTTATTATTCATAGTCGTAGTGTCTATTTCAGTGTAGTTCCATATAAGTCGTATTCATCAGAATCTACAATGTCTACGTTGTAGAACTTTCCAATCGTGAGTCCCTCCGTGACAGGAATAAGAACTTCACAATCCACTTCTGGAGAGTCAAATTCTGTTCGGCCGATAAAGAATTCTCCTTCCTGTCGATCAACGATAGTTTTATAAATCTTACCAACTTTTTCAGCGTTTAATTCCGTTGAAATCTCCATTTGAAGTTCCATCAGTTTGTCTACTCGTTCTTGCTTTACTTCTTCTGAGATATCATCTTCATAGTGGAGAGCTGCAAAAGTTCCTTCTTCTTCGCTATAGGCAAAAACACCCATGCGATCGAAGCGGGTGTCACGAACAAAATTATAGAGTTCTTTGAAGTCTTCTTCTGTTTCACCAGGGAAGCCAACTAGGAGTGTTGTGCGGATACACAGATTGGGAACTTCTTCTCGCATCTTCTTGATAAGATTGAGTGTTTCCTGCTTCGTAACATGACGCCGCATTCGTTGCAGTACGTTGTCGCTGATATGCTGTAATGCGATGTCTAGGTAATTACACACATTGTTGTTTTCCTTGATGACACGAAGTAAGTCAGTAGGGAAGTCATTAGGGTAGGCGTAATGTAAGCGAATCCATTCTACTCCAGGTATCTTAGCCATTTCCTCAACTAATTCAGCAATCATTGGCTTATTATGGAGGTCGATGCCATAGTAAGTGAGTTCTTGTTCAATTACCTGGAATTCTTTTACTCCTTGTGCAACTAGTTCTCTGACTTCATCAAGAATCTCTTCTTTGGGGCGACTTACATGGTGGCCTGTGATGAGCGGGATAGCACAGTAAGCACACATTCTATTACATCCCTCTGCAATCTTAATATACGCATAGTGTGAGGGAGTTGTTAGGACACGTTCTCCGAGAGTTTGGGTATCGTAGTCGGACTGAAGATCTTTCAGCAAATCCTTCCAATTGAATTTTCCATAGAATTTATCTACTTGTGGGATTTCTGCTTTTAGTTCGTCCATGTATCGTTCAGAGAGGCAGCCCATAACGAAGACTTTCTTTAGCTTTCCTGCATCTTTCTGATTGCAAAGATTAAGAATCATGTTGATACTCTCTTCCTTTGCAGAAGTGATAAAGCCACAGGTATTGATGACTGCTATATCACCGTGTGTCTCGTTCGGATTGTGGTATGCTTTAAATCCGTGTTCTGCAAACTGATTCATGAGACGCTCTGAGTCTACAAGGTTTTTGGAGCATCCCATGGTGATAATATCTATATTCATTGAGTGAATTTCTTATTTTTCAATGTTTTGAAGTATGACTTCTTCTATGATTTTAGGGAAATGTTCAAGTTCGAGTTGGTGCTCTTTGTTTGCAATCTCCTCGATGCTATCGTTTGTACTGATATGCGTTTTTATTTGTGCTATAATTTCTCCGCCATCACAGATGTTTGAAACGTAGTGGACAGTCATGCCTGTTTCTTTCTCTCTTGCGTCTTTCACTGCTTTATGGACATGCTGTCCGTACATTCCTCTTCCTCCGTATTTAGGAAGTAGGGCTGGGTGGAGGTTGATAATCCTTTTGGGGTAGGCATCTATGAGGTAGTCCGGTATCATCAATAGAAAGCCTGCTAGAACAATGAAATCTACATCTCTCAGGAGTGGAAGTAGTTGTTGGGGGATTGAAAAAACTTCTTTAGTTGCTATGCAGGTGGGTATGCCTAATGCTTTTGCTCTTTCCAACCCGTAAGCGTCTTTTTTGTTGCTAACGACAAGTGAGACATTTATGTAGGCATTGTCCGCAAAGTAACGAATGATGTTTTCGCAGTTTGTTCCTTCTCCTGAGATGAAGATTGCAAGATTCATTTGTTTTTATCTTCTTCAAACAGACTTTCTACAAAGCTCTTGCTATTGAAAGGTTGCAAGTCTTGCATCCTTTCACCAAGTCCTATGTATTTTACTGGTACTTTAAGTTGGTGTGAGATGCCAAGCACTACACCACCTTTTGCTGTTCCATCAAGCTTTGTGATGGCAAGACTAGTAACGTCTGTAGCTTTGGTGAATTGTTTCGCTTGTTCGAATGCATTTTGTCCTGTTGACCCGTCGAGGACAAGTAGAATTTCGTTGGGAGCATCAGGCACAACTTTTTTCATGACATTTTTGATTTTTGTCAATTCGTTCATGAGGCCCACTTTATTGTGGAGTCGTCCTGCGGTGTCGATGAGGACTATGTCTGCGTCGTTGGCTTTTGCTGATGAGAGGGTGTCGAAAGCCACGCTAGCAGGGTCGCTGCCCATTTGTTGTTTTACAACGGGGACTCCTACACGTTCTCCCCAGATGCAGAGTTGTTCAACAGCTGCTGCTCGAAAAGTATCGGCCGCGCCTAGGTATACGCGTTTCCCTTCTTGTTTGAATTGGTAGGCAAGTTTTCCGATAGTAGTGGTTTTTCCTACTCCGTTTACTCCTACTACCATTATGACGTATGTTTTTTTGTCTGCGGGGATAACGAAGCCTTCTCCGTTGTTGTTGCCTGTTTCAACGAGGAGGATTTCTATTTCTTCGCGCAGGATGCGATTCAATTCAGATGCACCCACGTATTTGTCGCGGGCTACGCGCTCTTCTATTCTTTTTATGATTTCGACGGTTGTTTCTACGCCTACGTCGGAAGTGATGAGAACCTCTTCAAGGTTGTCAAGAACTTCGTCGTCGACTTTTGCTTTTCCTGCAACAGCGCGGGCAATCTTATTGAAAACGCTACTCTTGGTTTTTTGTAGTCCTTGGTCAAGTACCTCTTTTTGCTCCTTTTTGCTAAATAAATTGAAAAATCCCATTGCCTTGATATTATGTGAGAACGACTTTTCTTGTTCTGCAAATTTACAATTTTTTTCTGATAACAACGATAAAACCCAGAGCTTTGGCTCTGGGTTTTATCGTTGTTATCAGAAGGGACTTATTAGTTCTTGAAGAATTCTTGAACTTTGTCATTAGGAACCATCTGCTCATCAAAGACGTAAGCACCAGTCTTCGGACTCTTAACCATCTTGATGACTTTTGTGTAGGAACGGCCGTCGGTTCTACCTTCCTGCAACGTTGCGACTGCTTTCTTTGCCATAGTGCTTTATCTTTATTTAATTTCTTTGTGAATGGTCATACGACGGAGAATGGGGTTGTATTTCTTCACCTCCAAACGTTCCGGCGTATTCTTACGGTTCTTCGTCGTGATATAGCGAGATGTACCGGGCAGACCGCTTTCCTTCATTTCTGTGCATTCTAGAATAACCTGAACGCGATTACCTTTAGCTTTCTTTCCTGCCATGATGTTTAAATATTAACCGATTACTTTAATAGAGTTCCAGTCGCAATAACCTTTGGCAACCGCGTTGTTCAACGCAGCGTCAAGGCCAACCTTATTGATAAGGCGAAGACCAGCAGCACTGATGCGAAGCTGAATCCAGCAATCCTGCTCTACATAGTAGAACTTTTTACGGAACAGGTTCACGTCAAAACTGCGCTTTGTGCGACGCTTTGATTTGGAAACATTGTTGCCAATCATGGCTTTCTTTCCGGTGATCTGACAAATTTTAGACATTGCTATCTACTTGTTTTTTTATTCGTTGTTAGTGTACTTTCCCAATACGAGGTGCAAAGTTAGTGTAAAATAAACGAAGAACAAAATAATTTTATACCTTTTTTGTTTTTTTTCTTTGCCTAGCCATTACAACTCATTGTTTTGTCGGAAGTCGGGGGCTTGGGGTGGTGAGGAGGTTGAAGTCCCGTTCTTAACGATAAGTTGCTCTTTCGATTAATCCTCTTTCGGGCAATTTTCTTTGAGGTAGTCGAGGAGTATGTGGATGGCCTTATTGGTGGCGCTTTCTAAATTGCGTTCACGGCCATTGTCTTCTTCAATCTTGTAGGTGACGATGTTGTCGCTAGAGCCTACGGCTATCCAGATTGTTCCTATTAGTACGCCGGGGCGGCCTGTGCCGTCGGGGCCGCCAGGACCTGCAAAGCCACTGATGGCTACTGCGTAGTCGCTACCAAACATCTTGTTGGCACCGGCTACCATTTCCCTTACTACTTCTTCGCTCACTACACTGTGTTGCTCGATGGTTTCGGGGGATACACCGAGGTACTTCACTTTGAGCTCGGTGGCGTAGCAAACTAGGCCTCCTATATAATAATTAGAGCTTCCAGGTTGTGCCGTGATGATGCTGCTAATCCGCCCTGCGGTGCAACTCTCGGCTGTGGAGAGTGTTTTTTTGGAGTTCCACAGGAGTTCGTTGATTTCTTTACTGACTAATCTTACATCAAAGTCCATATTGTGAGGTTTTATAGTGTTGTACGTGAGTAGGCTGGTTTGTCGATAGGACAGAAGTCTTTGTCTAAGTATTTGTAATAGCCTGTAATGGCTATCATGGCTGCGTTGTCGGTAGTATAGCCAAACTTAGGGATGTAGATGGTCCATTGTTTGTTGTCTTGCCTGGTCTTGAAGGCTTCGCGTAGTGCTGTGTTGGCACTCACGCCTCCGCTGAGAGCTACTTCTGTGATGCCGGTTTCTTTTACGGCTTGTGTAAGCTTCTTCATGAGGATGTCTACGATGGTTTTCTCCAATGAAGCTGCAAGGTCTTCTTTGTGGTGTTCTACAAAGTCGGGATCTCTCTTTATTTCATCGCGTAGGAAATAGAGGAAAGAGGTTTTCAGACCGCTAAAGCTATAGTCGAGACCTGCTATGTGGGGCTTGGCGAAGGTGTAGGCATTGGGATTACCTTGACGTGCCAGTTTGTCGATGATGGGGCCGCCTGGATAGCCAAAGCCCATCACTTTCGAACATTTGTCCATGGCTTCGCCTGCGGCGTCGTCGATGGTCTGTCCGAGTATTTCCATGTCGTTGTAGGCGTTCACCTTTACTATTTGAGAGTTGCCGCCACTCACCATTAGGCAGAGGTAGGGGAAGGGTGGGACGCGTAATTCCTCTCCTTCTGTCAAAATGAAGTGTGCCAGAATGTGCCCTTGCAGGTGGTTGGCCTCGATAAGAGGGATGTCTAGGGAGGTGGCAAGGCCTTTGGCAAAGCTAACACCAACGTGAAGTGATCCCATGAGACCAGGGCCTAGGGTTACGGTGATGGCTGATAATTGTTCTTTGGTTATACCTGCTTGCTTGAGTGCTTGATCTACAACGGGCACTATATTCTGCTGGTGTGCACGTGAAGCAAGTTCGGGCACTACGCCTCCGTAGGCCTTATGAACGGCTTGCGAGGCTGTGATGTTGCTAAGTAGGTAGCCGTTTTTTATAACGGCAGCGCTCGTATCGTCACAGCTGCTTTCTATTCCTAATATATATATATCGTTCATCGTTCTAATAAGTCAAGATTTCAACTCCATCTTCTGTCATGAGGAAGGTGTGTTCCCATTGTGCGCTGGGGAGCTCGTCTTCTGTCACAACGGTCCAGTTATCGTCGGAGTCGATAAATACTTCTCGCCCTCCCATGTTAATCATCGGCTCTATGGTGAAAACCATGCCTGGCACGAGGAGCATTCCGTCTTGGTGGGTGTCGTAGTGGTTCACTTCTGGTTCGTCGTGGAAAACGAGTCCTACGCCGTGACCACAGAATTCCTCTACAACGCTATATCCGTTGCTGTGGGCATGCTTACCGATGGCTTTACCTACATCGCCAATGAAGCCCCATGGCTTTGCTGCTGCTGCGCCAATATCGAGACATTCTTTGGTCACTCTGACGAGGCGTTCTTTTTCTGGCGTGGTTTTGCCAATGATAAACATTCTGCTGGCATCGCTAAAGTAGCCGTCTTTGATGGTTGAAACGTCTACATTAATGATGTCGCCCTCTTCGAGAATATCATCTTCTGAGGGGATACCGTGACATACCACTTCGTTGATGCTCGTACATACGCTCTTGGGGTAGCCTTCGTAGTTGAGATCTGCGGGTATGGCCCCGTGTGCGGTGGTGTATTCGTATACGATGCGGTCGATTTCTTCTGTACTCATTCCGGTGCATATTTTCTCTGCCACGGCATCAAGAACGCCTGTATTGATTGCGCTTGAGCGGCGGATGCCTGTTATCTGTTCTTCGTTTAGAACTAAATGGCGAGGAGGGACAATGTGTCCTTGGTTTTGCAACTCCAGGATACGTTTGTCGAAGTCGGTCATCTGCTGACCTTTGGGCACAAACCAATTTCTTTTTCTTAAGCTGAACATGTCTTCTGCTTCTTATTTTGTGTCCAAAAATACAAAGAAAAAACTGAAAAACGGTAAATATTGCGGATTATAGTGTGTGTTCTGTAGATATTTCCAATCTGAAGAGAGCGTCAAGGCTGTTGAGGCTTGGTTTGGGGGATTTGGACAAAAAGTTATGTTTGTCCAGAAAAGATGTGTTTGTATTTGAAGTTCCTGTAGAGGCATGAAAGAATTCGCGATTTATGCCTAAATCTAGAAAACTGTGCTAATTTGGGCTAGGCTGTGCTTCTGAGGGGCTCTTTTAGGGTGCTTTGTTTGTTTTGAAGAGAAATATTATTAGTGTATGGCTTTCTTGTGTCGTACTACAATGTGTTGTGTTCTCACTATTGACTGCGATAGTCTACTTTTGCGCTTTTGGGGTACGAGAAGGGGGGGTAGGGTGATTCATTGATATGTGTTGCGTGGTTATTGATTTCTGTGTATAGAGCAACTGTTGTATGTCTACTTTATCTCTAGGGAAAAGTCTAAGAGTACGAAAGTTGCGAACGGAAAAGTGAGAGACGAGGGTGAGAAATATTTACATTTATAGCTTTTTCTATGAAGTGACTCTTTCGTGTTGGTTTTTGGTATTGTTTTGATTGAGTTTTTTCTTATTTTGTCAGCTGGCTTCTTTATTGCATTGTAGTATTCTATTATCCTATATATAAGTGTTATGTATTTTTGTTATTAAAAAAGAAGTTATACTTCTTGTATAACTTCTTTTTGAGTTTGTGGAGCAGGAGGGGATTGAACCCTCGTCCAAACAGGGAGCTAAAATGGTTTCTACATGCTTATCTCTGCTTAAGTTTTTCGGGTGTAGATAAAGACCAGAGCCACTAAGTCTGCACCTTATCCTCTAAAATTTAATCGAGGGTGCGAGGCTACCCTAGACGATTCCCGAATTGTCTGCACCACTTGACCCGTGAGCCTCGGAACAACGGCTGTGGAGTGATGTCTCGTCACAACACCTAGTGTCGTGATAAAGCCCGAACTTACTATACTTCGGTTAGGCAGCGAGAGCGTAGTTGTTTTCGCCAGTTAAATTTTTGAAAGCCGATATTAAGGTGCCCACTTTCAGGCGCACCGCATGCTTGCACTTCATCTCGACCTGCTGTCAAATCCAGTCTGCCCCAGATGTATGTGCTTGCAAAGGTAAAAATTTTTTTTAGAATATCTGTGCTTGTCTTGCATTTAACTGCTTTTTGCTTTAAATAGTTGCTTTAAGATGCTGTGTCTTCAGTGCTTTTTATTATCTTTGCTCTATCTAAACAATATAAACGAATTGCTATCGTTTAACATGTTACAATGAGGTTTGCCGAAAGTGGAAATGCTAACTTTACAAGCTGGCAGAAGCTGAGCTGGATGCCTTATGAAAGGTGTCGTAGCTGAAAGAAAATGAGGGAAGCTTCGCGTTGTTAAATAGAAAATAATGTCAAATGAAAAAGGCAGCGATAATATTGATATGTATGCTCATGCTTCCTGTTGGTGTGTGGGCGCAGTCGTCTATGACCGACAATCAAATAATGGAATACATTATTTCGGAGAATGCAAAGGGGGCTTCGCGCTCCCAGATTGTGACGCACTTAATGGAGCGTGGTGTGACAGTGGATCGCATTCGTAAGATCCGAGCAGCATACGAAAAGCAAAAGAAGGGCGATGTTGTTGGAGCACGTAATATTTCAGGATTGTCGCAAGAGCAGCAAACGCGTTTGCGTAAGAATAATGGAAAGAATCGTGATGATTATGATTCTGATACTCAACCGGAAGTGTTTAATCGTGTAAAGAGTGAGAAGAGCCTCAGTGACAACAATGTGAAACTGCGCCGCCGCCAGATGAGTGAGGACCTCAATTTTGTCCTTCCCGATTCGTTAGCTATGTTTGATGAGCTGATGGGCAATAACGAGAAACCTAAAGGCCGGCAAGTGTTTGGACGCAATATCTTCAATAATAAGAATTTGACTTTTGAAAGCGATATGAATATAGCTATGCCTAGCGACTATCGCTTAGGGCCTGGCGATGCAGTATTTGTGGATGTTTGGGGGGCATCTCAGAAGAGTTTTCAAGCGACTGTTTCTCCCGATGGTTACATAGACTTGGAGGGCTTTGGCCCTGTGAATGTGGCAGGTCTAACAGTGGCGCAAGCCAATTCCCGTCTTCGTGGAACGTTAGGAAGTCGCTATCAGAGTAGCAATGTTCGTTTGTCAGTGGGACAAACGAAGACAATCACCGTCAATGTGATGGGTGAGGTGAAAAATCCTGGTACATTTACGCTCTCGGCCTTTGCCACCGTATTTAATGCTCTCTATATGGCTGGAGGAACCAATGAGATTGGTACGCTGAGAAACATCAAGATTTATCGTTCAGGTCGTTTGATTTCAACTTGCGATATCTACGACTATATTCTGAATGGACGCATGACGGGCAATGTGCGTTTGGCATCGGGTGATGTCATCGTGGTGAGTCCCTATGAGGCCTTGGTGAATATCACCGGTAAGGTACGCCGTCCTATGTTCTATGAGATGAAGCACAATGAGAGTGTGGGTACTCTTATCAAATATGCTGGCGGCTTCCGTGGCGATGCCTATACCGCCAATGTTCGCTTGGTGCGTAAATCCGGCGGTATGTATAGCGTGTATTCTATTGATGAGTTTGAGCGAAATAGGTTTCAACTTGCCGATGAAGACTCGGTGAGTGTAGATAGTGTTTTGGATCGCTATTCCAATATGGTTGAAGTGAAAGGTGCTGTTTTCCGTCCTGGTATGTATCAGATGGATGGAAATATTACTACAGTACGACAACTATTGGAAACAGCAGGAGGAACACGCGAGGATGCCTTTGTCGACCACGCCATCTTGCGCCGTTTGAAAGACGATAGAACACACGAAGTGGTGTCGGTTGATGTGAAAGGCATTATGAATCACGATGTAGCCGATATTTCGTTGAGAAATGGCGATGTGCTCTATGTGCCTTCAAAGCGCGATATGCAAGAGAAGCAAGTGCTTACCATTATGGGCGAGGTGGTTTATCCGGGTGAATATGAGTTTTCTGACAATATGACGCTGGAAGACTTTATTCTTCAAGCGGGCGGTTTGACAGATGCAGCTTCGCTAGTGAAAATAGACGTTTCACGCCGTATTCGTGACAACAAGGCTTTGTCAAGTGAAAACGTCATTGCAAAGACGTATAGCTTCTCTCTTCGTGATGGTTTTGTTATCAGTGGAGAGAACAATTTCAAACTGGAACCCTTCGATGAGGTTTATGTTCGCAGAAGTCCTGGCTATGTAGAGCAGCAACACGTGACCATTTCTGGTGAAATAGCCTTTGGCGGTAAGTACACCCTATCGCGCAAAGCTTCTCGCTTGAGCGACCTTGTGAAGAACGCTGGAGGTTTGACAGCTTATGCTTACGCTAAGGGGGCGCGCTTAGAACGTCTGTTGACACCGGAAGAGAAAATCAAGCTGCAAACTATGCTAAAGATCATTACGGTGAATAGTGAGGACTCAACAAGTATTTCTAAAGTGCAGTTAGGAGATACGCGTACGGTGGGAATAAATCTCGATAAGGCATTGGAGAATCCAGGTAGTCAATGGGATGTAGTGCTGCAGGATGGTGACAAACTCATTATTCCGCAGTTTAATAATACAGTGTCTATTAACGGCGAAGTGATGTATCCCAATACAGTAGCTTATACCAATGGGGCTGGTCTTAACCACTATATTAACCAAGCTGGTGGCTATGGTCAGCGTGCAAAGAGTCGTCGTGTGTTTGCTGTGAATATGAACGGAACAGTGACCCGAGTACGTTCTAAGGAAGATATTAGTCCAGGATGTGAAATTATCGTTCCTGCCAAGAGCAGACGTAAGGCCACTAGTTTAGCAGAAATAATGGGCTTTAGCACCTTAGGTGTCAGTCTTGCCTCTGTCGTCGCTGCTATCTTGAAGCGTTGATGTAGCCAGTGTTTAGAAAGAAAATAAAGCGAGTTGTAGTAAGGATAGAACCTAACTGCAACTCGCTATTTTTTTGAGAGAGTGGGAAATCTTTCATACGAAAGTAATGTCACTGATAACTTGCGCTTGTACGTAAGCATTTAATTGTGTTTTTAATTCCTGCTTTCGTAGCGAGAGTTCGGAACGAAGAACAGGGGAACTAAGTTTGACATAGAGCGTTTGATTCTTGATGTACAAATCTTGCGTTTTACTCTTTACTAGTTCACCCGTAATAATAGGCCACGCCTGCTTCAGTCTATATTGATTGAGTTGTGTTTGTAGTCCAGTTTCCTTGAGAAAACGGGCCACAACACTGCCTAAGTTTTCTTCCTTTATTCTTTCCATGAGATGCTATCTTGAATTTCTCATTCAAAAATTTCTCCGTCTTTGACTTTGAAAAGCTTATAGTTGCTATTGGCTGATTCAAGAATCAAGTCCAAGTGCTCTCGATTGGTATCGGTAATAAAGATTTGTCCCAAAGCACTTCCGTTAGCGTAGTCAATGATTTTGCCCACTCGGCCAGAATCCAACTTGTCGAAAATGTCGTCTAGGAGGAGGATCGGTGTAGTGGTGTTGTTAAGACTTGTAGCTTGTAGGTGTTCTCTCAAAAAGATGAACTGGGCCAATTTAAGTGCAATAAAATAGGTTTTAGTCTGTCCTTGTGATCCCTCTCGCTTCACTAGATAACCATTTAGTGACAGGATTAAATCGTCCTTGTGAGTACCATGAAGTGAATACCCTAAGAACACCTCTTTGCTTCTACAATCAGCAAGTTGTGACTTTAGGGGGCCGCGTGAGAGATGAGAAGCATATTCTATGCTCACTTGCTCTTTGTCTGTGTTGCATAGCTGATCGTAAATGTTTTGGAAGATAGGTAGAAACTTCTGGTTGAAATCAATTCTCGCCTCATATATGGCTTGTGCGTCCTCAGACATCATTTCCTCTAAAACATCGATAACATCTGTGGGTATATTGCGTACGTCGTCTTGCGCTTGCTTGAGAATTGCATTTCTTTGTTTTAGCGTCTTCTCGTAGCGTATAAGACATTCTAAATAGCTTGAATTGTATTGCGAAATGGCCATATCCATAAAACGCCTTCGCTCTTCGCTACTACCGCTTACCAACAGCGAATCAGCAGGCGAAATCAAAATGAGCGGGATAGAACCAATATGCTCAGAAAATCTGCGTATTTCTTTCTGATTCTTTTTTACATGTTTGTGACTCCCTGCTTTCATGCTGCAAGCTACTGTTTCCGTTTTTCCATTAGTTGACACATAATCTCCTTGAATTATAAAGAAATTTTCATTGTGCTTTATATTTAAGGAATCCTGTGTATATATACTACTTTTAAGAAATGACAAGTAGTAGATTGCATCTAAAACATTTGTCTTTCCCATTCCATTGGCCCCTACAAAGCAGTTTACTTTTGGGGAAAAATCAAGCTCAACGGAAGATAGATTCTTGAAGTTTATGATGGAGAGATGTTTGAGAATCATTTGAGATTAAAGATAGAAACGTTAGTCTTAATATCGTGTGAAAGACTGCTTTTTATCGGAAGCACAGGCAAAGTTAGGCAATTCTTAAATGAAAAGAATGTGCAAGATAAAAAAAACAGATTTTATTTTTTCAATCGATTGGAAAAGGCTAAATTTGCAGTGCTTTCTTATGAAAATAAAAAACGCCAAATATGACAAATAAAAAATCTCAATTGGAAGTAAACGATGCCTTGGCGCAGTCTGAGGCCTTTGTTATTAAGTACAAGAAACAGCTGATTATTGGCCTTGTAGCGTTGGCAGTTGTTATCGCAGCGTGCGTAGGTGGTTACTTCTGGCTAAAGTCGGCAGAAGAAAAGCAACAGTCTCAGCTCACTCTTGGTATGGCTTATATCTCTCAACAGGATTATGATAAAGCGCTGAAGGGAGATGGTAAATTTCCTGGCTATATCAAATTGGCAAGCAATCACTTTACAAATGCTTCCAATCTTGCTAATTTCTATGCAGGTATCTCTTATGCTCGTAAAGCAGAAGGTGAAACCAGTGCTGCTCAGAAAGCAGATGTTAAGAATGCAATAAAGTATCTCGAGGCTTATTCTCTCCAAGGTGACCATACTATTACTCCTGCAGCGTTGGCAACGTTAGCTAATAGCTATGCAAATGATGGACAACTCGATAAAGCTGTAGAGACTTTCAAAAAAGCAGCAGATCGTGCAGCTAATGCCGCTATGAGCCCTGAATATCTCATCCAAGCAGGTGAGTTGCTAATGGCTCAGAAGAAAAATGCTGACGCTAAGGATGTTTTTCTACAAGTTAAGGAGACTTATCCCAATAGCCGCTATTGCCAACCAGGGCAAGCTCCAAATGGTACAATTACAGATCCTGCTATTGATGCTTTTATTGAAGCTGTAAGCAAATAAATTGTATAGTAAATCATATTTTAAAATAATTGAGAATTGAAAATTAGACACTTTAGTGCTCTGCTTTCAATTCTCAATTTTCAGTTATAAACTCATCTTATATCTATATAAATGTCTTCATCTGTTTTTATATTGAGTGATAATAATATTCCTGATGCTTCAGAAATGCGCTTCGGTATTGTTTGTGCAGAATGGAATAACAATATAACTTTCAAATTACTTGAAGGAGCCCTGTCAACATTGAAGGAATATGGAGTGCAAGAACAAGCAATTAAGGTGATGCATGTTCCTGGTAGCTTTGAACTTATCCATGGCTGTGCAGAGTTAGCACGACATGGCTGGGTAGATGCAATTATTGCTATTGGCTGTGTCATAAAGGGAGATACCCCTCATTTTGATAACATATGTCAAGGTGTTACGCAGGAACTTGCACGTCAGAATACCAATGGTAAGATACCAGTAATCTATGGCCTTATTACTGTCAATACTCTAGAACAGGCAGAAGAACGCGCAGGAGGTAAGCTTGGAAATAAAGGTAAAGAGTTTGCCATTACAGCTATAAAGATGGTAGACTTCGATTGGCAGTTGCAAAAATAATTGAAGAAAAATGCAGATTCATTTGGTAGTGTTGTGAAAGATTACTACCTTTGCACTCGCAAATCAGAAATGAAGTGCATGGGCAAATACCAGAGTGGCCAAATGGGGCAGACTGTAAATCTGCTGGCTTACGCCTTCGGTGGTTCGAATCCATCTTTGCCCACGAGTTTTTCGGTGCGTTAGTTCAGCTGGTTAGAATGCCTGCCTGTCACGCAGGAGGTCACGGGTTCGAGTCCCGTACGCACCGCAAAAAGAGTTGAAGTTATAAACTTCAACTCTTTTATTTTATAATTATTCTTTTTCTGATGAAGTAAACATTTAGAGAGTAATGATAATATTCTTTATGATCTCAGTTTCCATTAAAAAAACTCCCAATGCGTCATCTTAGGATAGATTTACGACGTCTCACGTTCTTTTCCTCTTATAGCAATAATCTATGATATTTCTCTCCCTCTAAAATGTTTTTTTTATGGAAGAGAAATATATTATTTATTGTCAAGATAGCAAGGATTATCTTGCAATAAAAGACGAAAGATTTCTTTGCATAAATAATATATCTTCTCTAAACTATCTTTAATTGATGGGATTTCTTGTGTTATAATAAAATAAAAGACGGTAAATCTCACGATCTGCCGCCTTTTGTGTTTCGATAGGTAATTAGAATTTCTTAAGGTAAAAAGATTGTTTCAGGATAACTGTGAGCAAAGATAAAGGATTCGTACCGAATTAGCAAATTCTAAATCTATGTTATACAACATAATTTGAGTATTAAAAGAGGAAATGGCTTGTAGACTAATAAGTTACGTGTGCGAAAAAAGTCTGCAAGCTCTCTTTCTTTTTTAATATTTTGTCAAATGCGTTCAAGTACAAGTCGAATGAGGTTTTCGATATTATTCTTGTAGTTTGGCGTAGCCTTGTGACTCACACGGTTTGCGATGACCATGCAGCATGTCATTGCTCGATGTCCCATGAGTTTGGCCAAGCCTGCTACTGCAGAAGATTCCATTTCGAAATTAGTAATGCGCCATTCGTTGTGCTTAAAATCCATGATTTTCTGGTTTTGATTAGGATCAGCCAATGGCAAGCGAAGTTCACGTCCTTGGGGACCAAAGAAGCCACCGCAAGCAATAGTTACCCCACGGACCATATCGTCTTTTGCTATACGTTCGATCAGTTCAGTATCAGCATCAATGGCATAGGGGTGAGCAATACACGTTGAACCAGTCCATTTCATGTGTTGAAGGAAGGCTTCTTCAAACTCTAAATCACACACTTCATTGCGTCCAGCATAGAAGTTAAGAAGACCATCAAAACCAAGGCTTTTTGCTGAAGCAATATATGTTCCTTCTGGTGTATATGGTTGTAGACCACCGCATGTTCCAATACGTACTATTGTAAGCTGGCGCTGTGTAGGACATAACTGACGTGTTTTGAAGTCTATATTCGCACAAGCGTCTAATTCGTTCAGTACAATATCAATATTGTCGCAGCCAATACCTGTACTAACGCAACTTATACGTTTTCCTTGAAACATACCTGTGATAGTGCGGAATTCACGATTTTGTATATCGCATTCGATAGATTCGAAATTTGCAGCAACTAAAGGTACGCGACCTGGATCACCTACTAGGATAACATTGTCTGCTAATTGTTCAGGAAGAAGATGGAGGTGAAAAACGCTCCCATCAGAATTAATAATCAGTTCGGATTCTTCAAAGATTTTCTTTTCCATTATAGATAAATGTAGTTTGAGGTTTATTTATTTTTTTCAATGTGAGAATTTGTAATTTATCAGCAGGCTGATTACGGTCAGTTACAAGTAGTATACTTCCGTCTTTCCTTTTTATATAAAGTAAATCGTTATATGGTGAATTGTAAGGTATTCTGAGTTGTTCGGGTTTTAAAAATTTATGAGAATCAAAATCGTATCGAGTTATGAATAAGTCAAATCCCCCCAAAGATGTGGCTCCCTGTTCAGCAAAATACAATGTTGTACCATCTGTCGACATGAAAGGAAAGTCGCGATCTTTGTCTGTTGTCTGCAACCCAGGTAGAGGTTGAGGAGATGTCCATTTATCATTTATCTTCAAACTGCGATAGAGATTGTGTAGGCCAGAACTGTCTGCCATTGAAAAGTAAGCTATATCGCCCCAACCATTAATATAGGCACTATTTCCGAGGCGAGCAGCATATTCAGGAAAAAGTTGAACTGCAGGGAGCAATGTTCCAATGTCGTTTGAGAGTTCAAGAGCAGAGAATAGTTGTGTTCTATCTATCACAATGGTATCGGAATAAACCACGGTGTCTGCGTGGAGAATCATATTTTCTCCGATGCGTGCTCGCTGCAAAGCTGCCTCAAGTATTGTTGTTGATTGGTTTTGTTTTCGAGCTTTCTTGATTTGTTGTTGTAGCAGTGTTGCAGCTTCTGTATATTTTGCATCAAAAAAAAGGCGGTTAGCATCCTGTCGTTGCGCAGAAATGCTTTGCGTGCAGAAAAGCCATGTTATAGCCGCTTCTAAAAAATATATCTTCATAAATCAATGCTTTTTGCACAAGCGAATATACGTAAATCTTATGATAGGAGCCAAATACTCCATCAAAAATATGTATTTTTGCAGATATAATTAAGAAGAAGTTATGAAGTTAAGAAGTTTTTTACTAGCATCTGTTTTCTTTGTTTTGTGTATAAGTGTTGTTGTGGCACAAACAAGAGTTGTAGAGCATACGGTTGTTAAAGGAGAAACGTTGTATAGGCTATCAAAAAACTATGGCGTTACAGTTGAACAAATTGTGGCTCAGAATCCGGGGCTTACAGCTGAAACTCTTCAAGAAGGTCTGCTAATTAAGATTCCTAGCACAGGAACAGCTCCTTCTGCTATGTCGCAGAAAGAGTATTCTCGCTATGCCACTCATAAAGTACAGAAGGAAGAAACTATATGGGGGATTGCTAGAATGTATGGAATCTCTGTTGATAGTTTGATGGAAAGTAATCCGCAGATGAAAGAAGCAAACTTCAAACTTAAAAAAGGTTTGGTATTACGAATTCCTCAGATTGTCCCAGCACAGAAGCAACAATCCAAAAGTCTTGCTCAGAACAGTGTGAGTGCAGCAATTCTTCTTCCACTCACTGCTACGGGAATAGAAGGAGAGAGAAGCGTAGAATTCTATCGCGGCTTTCTTATGGCTGCTGATAAAGTTCGAGAGAATGGAAGCAATATAAATGTATATACCTATAATGAGCTTTCCTCTTCCACTAATCTTACAGATATTCTGAGTAAAGTAAAGAACAACAGAGTTCAGTTCTTAATAGGTCCAGTCTATCCTTCTCATTTCGATGAAGTTTCCAGTTTTTGTCGGAGTAATGGAATAAGAATGATAGTTCCTTTCTCATCTAAGGCAAAGCAGGTGAATGTCAATCGCTACGTGTATCTTCTTAACACCCCTGCAGAATATGAGAAAATACTAGCAGCCGACCTTTTCTTGAAAACTTTTAAAGGAAAATCCGTTCTTTTCTTACATACAAACAAAGCAGATCAACCGGATTTTACTCAATATCTTCGTCAGCGTCTACTGGTGCAAGGTGCTACCGTGGTAGATGCTAATGAAGATGCAACGATTGCTCAGTTGAAAACGGCACTCAACAATAAGAGGCATATAATTGTGGTCCCTGATGCTTCAGATGTCTCCGCTTTGCAGAATGTGTTCTCAAAACTCAGCGAAGTACGTCAAGCAATGCCTAAGACCGAATTATCTTTAATAGGCTATTCCTCATGGTTGAACCAATCAGATAGGTATGAAGGAGAATTATTCCTCAACGATACTTACATCTTCACCCCTTCCTATTATGAGCCATCTTTTGCTGATGTCAGGCAGTTTAATGCCGACTATCAAGCGTGGTTTAAGAAGCAGCCCTTAGATGTTATTCCAAGAATGGGCTTATTGGGGTATGACACTGGGCTTCAGATGTTACAGGGTATACTCAAATATGGTGAGAAGTATAATGTGCAAGGAACAGAGAAAGGTTTATTGCAGAGTAATCTTCGCTTTGGCCGCACCGAAGAAGATGGCGGCTATATCAACCAAAGTATGTTTCTCATCCACTACAAGCCCAATAGAACAATTGATAAAATTACTGCAAAATAGTTTATAATGAAGCGCTTTCTGTTATTTCTTCTTGTTGTTATCCCCGCTTTAGACACATTCGCCCAAATTGGAGAATCTAGGCGTGCAATATCTGTTGGTGTGAATGCAGGTGTACTTATGAACAAAGTATCCTTCACTCCTTCTATTAAGCAAAACTGGCACGTGGGACCAACTTTTGGATTGACGGTGCGAATCATGAGTGAGCGTTATTTCAAAACTTATTGCGCCTTACAATTTGAACTGAATTATGCACAATTAGGTTGGAATGAAAACATATTGAACTCCAATATAAAACCCTTACCCGACACATATCAGCGACATCTCAACTATTTTGAAATACCTTTCTTGGCACGATTGGGATGGGGAAAAGAATCAGAGGGATTGATGGGCTTCTTTGTTGTGGGCCCCCAGATCGGATATTTATTTAGCGAGAAGAGTAAGCAAAGTTCCACTTGGACATTTGATAGCGCAGGTCATCCTGACCGACCTAATGGCATGTTTGCACAATATTCAATGAGCGTTAGTAAGAAATTTGATTACGGGATAGCAGCAGGAGCAGGTATAGAGCTAAACACGAAAGCTGGTCATTTTATCTTAGAGGGGCGCTACTATTACGGTTTAAGTGATTTATTTGGTAATTCCAAGAAAGACGTCTTCTCTCGTTCAAATAATGGAACAATCCAAGCTAAAATAACATATCTTTTTGACATTCGTAAAGAATCTCCAAAAGGTCTATGATTTTCATAGGCCTTTTTCCTTTATTCTATTGTAAAAAATGTTGTTATGAGAGCAGATACTTATATATCTGAGTAAGCTCTGTAGAAACTTCTCACTTCGTTTCTTTGGACACATATCCTTATTGTATTTTGGGCAACAATAAAGATGTCTGCCGACAGGCTTATTATGTCAGCTGATACAATAAGGATTTTTATGCTCAAGTTGTATAACCGAGAAGAAAATTCTAGTGATGGAGTCCTTTTTATTGAAATAGGCTGAAGCTCAAGATTAAGCTTCAGCCTATTTTTTGAGATAAACTGCAGAATGAGTTCTTCCTATGCTGTTATTTAGTTCTTTGTAGTCCCATTTCGGCAGCTTTCTTTAATATGTATTCTAGAGCAGCATCATGTTCGTTAGGGATTACTCCATCAAGGATAGCATCTTTGAGTGAGCTTTTCAACCTTCCAATTTCTTGGCACGGGCCAAGATTGAAGAGTTCCATAATTTCGTTGCCAGTAACAGGTGGTTGGAAATTTCTAATGCGATCCTTTTCTTCTATGTCGATTAGTTTTTGACGTACCAATTGGAAATTTTGCAGAAAGTTGCGTTTTCGTTGCTCGTTTTTGCTAGTAATGTCAGCTTCGCATAAAAGCATCAAATCATCAATATCTTTGCCTGCTTCAAAGAGAAGGCGTCGAACTGCACTGTCTGTTACTATGTCATCAGACATAACAATTGGGCGCATATGAAGCCCAACGAGTTTGCTAACATACTTCAATCTCTCATCAAGCGGTAGTTTTAGCCTGCGAAACAATGGACGTAGCATTTTTTCTCCCAAGAAATTGTGGTTATGAAAAGTCCACCCGATTGAAGGGTCCCATTGCTTGCTTTTAGGTTTGCCTATATCGTGGAGTAGGGCGGCCCAACGTAGCCATAGATTGTTCGTTTTTTTTGAGGCGTTATCAAGTACTTCGAGCGAATGATAAAAATTGTTTTTATGACTTTTACCATTTCGTGTTTCAACAATGTCGAGTTTAGCAACTTCTGGAAGAATGATTTCGAGTAGTCCACACCTGTGAAGTTCAACAAATCCAATGGAGGGGCGTGGAGAGAGCATTATCTTGTTTAATTCATCAATGATTCTTTCTGAGCTGATAATTTTGATTCGCTCTTTGTTTTGAGTGAGCGCTTCAAAGGTTTTGTCATAAATGCGAAAATTAAGCTGTGTAGCAAAGCGTATGCAACGTAGCATGCGTAAAGGATCATCGCTAAATGTGATGTTCGGATCCAAAGGTGTGCGAATGATGCCATCTTGCAAGTCTTGTATTCCGTCAAAAGGGTCGATAAGTTTTCCAAAATTCAAAGGGTTCAGACATACAGCAAGAGCGTTGATCGTGAAATCGCGCCTATTCTGATCGTCTTCAAGTGTGCCGTCTTCCACAATAGGCTTTCTGCTATCATGTGAGTAGCTTTCTTTACGTGCTCCCACAAATTCTATTTCGTAGTGATGCCACTTGACTTGCGCTGTTCCAAAGTTGCGAAATATAGAAAGATGGGCTCCTTTTCCTAATGTGTCAGTAAAACTTTTTGCAAACTCAATTCCTGATCCGACAACAACCACATCAATATCATTAGTCGGACGGTTGAGGAAGAGATCGCGCACATACCCTCCGACAAGATAAGTTTCGATTTGTAGCTTGTCGGCAGTTTGTGAAAGTTTCTCGAATATATGATCTTTATGTAGAATATCTATAATATCTACCTGTTGGAGATTCCTCATTTATTTTATTTTTTAGATGCGAAATTACTAATTTTATTGTTATTTTTGCAATTAAAAGATTCAAAATGCGGTACTTCTCCTTTATCTTATTTTTAAGTTTCTTCTTGTTGTATTCTTGTAAGCCGAGCAATAGGTGGTCTAGCGTTAGACAATCAGACGAGGCGCAAGGTCAAACATTGTTGAATAAATCTCGAGCACAACTCACGGCTAAAAAGTATGATGAAGCAGAAAAAATGATTGAGAAATTACGCAAGAACTATCCGCTGGCCTTGACAGCGCGAGAAGAAGCTATTCTTTTGCTTGATAGTATTCATTTGGCTCGCTCTAGTTCTGAACTTATGCTGATGGATGTTGAAAGTAAGAAAGTAGCGAATGTAGACTCTTTGCGTAGAGAGTTGGAAGATGTCGTTATGCAAAAGAAATTTTATATGCGTAAGTTAGAGTACGACAAAACTCGAACCAAAAGACATTGATTCTTTATGGAAGAAACTTTTTCAAAATCATTGAATAGTAGACAATTAGAAGCTGTAACGTATAGTGATGGTCCATCTCTCGTTATAGCTGGAGCAGGTTCGGGGAAAACTCGTGTGCTGACATACAAGGTAGCCTATTTGTTGGAGCATGGGTATGCCCCTTATGAGATTTTAGCTCTGACTTTTACAAACAAAGCAGCAAAGGAATTGACGAATCGTGTGAGAGATTTGTTACCTAATAATTCAGATCGTTTGATGTGGTGTGGCACATTTCATAGTGTGTTTTCTCGTATTTTGCGAATCGAGCATGCAGCTCTGGGTTTTACTTCTACTTTCACTATTTACGATCAAGAAGACTCTCGTAAATTGATAAAATCCATTATTAAGGAATTTGGTTTAGATGATAAAGCGTACAATCTTGCTACTGTGAATAGTAGAATTTCCTTTGCAAAAAATAAGATTATCTTACCTTCAGATTACGCGCAGAGTCAAGATCTTCTGAAGCGCGATGCCCGTGATAATATGCCTGAACTTCACCGAATTTATTCTGCATATTATCAGCGCTGTCGTAATACAAATGCTTTGGATTTCGACGATCTGCTGCTTTTTACATACCTTTTGTTGCGTGATCACGAAGATATTTGTGCGAAGTATCAGCGTCTTTTCAGATATATTCTTGTTGATGAGTTTCAAGACACTAATTATCTTCAGTCGCGTATCTTGCTATTGCTGGCTCCTTCTGAAAATTCTCGTCTATGTGTAGTTGGTGATGACGCTCAAAGTATTTATGCTTTTCGAGGGGCTGATATTGGAAATATATTAAGTTTTCAAAAGCATTATTCTAAGGCTCGTCTCATTAAGCTGGAGCAAAACTATCGTTCGACTCAGACTATTGTTAATGCTGCAAATTCAATTATATCTCACAATAAAGACCGTATACAGAAGAATGTCTTCAGTAACCTGTCAGAGGGAGAGCGTATTCGTGTGATGTCTTCGTATAGTGACCAAGATGAAAGTATGAAGGTGTTAAAAGAGATTCTTCGCCTACGTTCCCTCTATGATATAGAGTATTCAGATATAGCGATTCTGTATAGAACCAACGCTCAAAGTAGACCTTTTGAAAGTGCTCTGAATCAGATGAATATTCCTTATAAAATATATGGAGGCATGTCTTTCTATCAGCATAAGGAAATAAAAGATGTCTTGGCTTATTTTCGTGTGATTTGTAACTCGCAGGATGAGGAAGCTTTGGCACGTATTATCAACTATCCCACGAGAGGAATAGGGGCAACGACCTTAGCTAAATTACGTTATGCTGCAGCTCAGTTCCAAGTCGGTTTATGGCAGGTTCTCAAAACCCCTCAAGATTATGAGGTGAAGATTTCAACCTCAACACAGAACAAAATTCTAGCCTTTGTATCTCTCATTGAAGATTTGCAGGAATCCTTATCCACAATAGGAGCTTACGATTTAGCTTCAGAAGTTATAAAGCGTTCAGGAATTGCTGAAGAATTACACTCTGAGAAAACTCCAGAAGCATTGAGTAGGGTGGAAAATGTGGATGGCCTGCTGAATGCTATAAAAGAGTTCTCGCAAGAGCAATTGGAAACCTTTGGTAATGAGCACGTAGGTCTTGGTGATTATTTGATGCAAGCCTCTTTAAGTTCTTCTCAAGATACTGTAGCTGATGGAGGTCCTGCAGTAGCACTCATGACAGTTCATGCTGCCAAAGGCTTAGAGTTTGATACAGTTTTTGTTACGGGAATGGAAGACAATCTTTTTCCAAACCCGAATGCTCGCTTCTATCCGAAAGAAATGGAAGAAGAGCGCAGGCTTTTCTATGTGGCAGTGACGCGTGCTAAAACTCGTTGTTTTCTTTCTTATGCTAAATCTCGCTATCGATATGGGGCGGCGGAAATTTGTAATCCATCTCCTTTTTTGTGCGATATTGATTCTCAGTATTTATTGTATGATGGTGAAGACATTACCTGTGTTCCTCGCGTGAATAGTAGGCCTCAAGTAGCAAGTATTCCTTCTCCTACGATAAATCCTGCGTCAAGATATTCTCACATCGAAAATGCTTCATCCCATAACTATTCAGAATCATCAATTTTTAATGTAAAGGTTGGTTCCTGTATAGAACATGAGCGTTTTGGTCGAGGTGAGATCATTGAAATATCTGGAGAAGGTAGTAATGCTCGCGCAAAAGTTAAATTTGAAAATGTCGGAGAGAAAAATCTTCTATTAAAATTTGCAAAGTTCACGCAAGTAAATGGTTAAGCATGGGCATCAAAAGCCTGCGAATCTTTTGTTTTTTGCAATGCAAGAGCTATCTTTGCCGAATAAACTAAATCTACAAAATTTTAAAGAATGGAATTAGCGCCTAAGTATACTCCAGCAGACGTGGAGGATAAGTGGTATCAATATTGGACAGACCATAAACTATTTAGTTCTAAGCCTGATGGACGAGAACCATATACTGTTGTTATTCCTCCTCCCAATGTGACAGGTGTGCTGCATATGGGACATATGCTGAATGAAACAATTCAGGATATTCTTGTGCGTCGTGCTCGAATGGAAGGCAAGAATGCTTGTTGGGTCCCAGGTACAGATCATGCTTCTATCGCTACAGAAGCAAAAGTCGTTAATAGACTGGCTGAGCAAGGCATTAACAAGGCAGACTTAACTCGTGAAGAGTTTTTAAAGCATGCTTGGGCATGGACCGATGAACATGGTGGTATCATTCTTCGGCAGTTGCGCCGTGTTGGTGCTAGTTGCGATTGGGATCGCACTGCATTCACAATGGATGAAGAACGTTCTAAGAGTGTAATCCATGTTTTTGTAGAGCTTTATCGTAAGGGGCTTATTTATCGTGGTGTTCGCATGGTTAATTGGGATCCTAAAGCTTTAACAGCTCTTTCTGATGAGGAGGTAGTCTACAAAGAAGAGAAATCAAAACTTTATTACCTCCGCTACTATGTAGTAGATGATGATATGTCTACGCCAGTTCCTGAAGGTTGTGTGGTTCATACAGATGAAGAAGGACATAGGTATGCAGTTGTAGCAACAACGCGTCCAGAAACGATTATGGGTGATACAGCAATGTGTATTAATCCTAAGGATCCAAAGAATCGTTGGTTGAGTGGAAAGAAAGTTCGTGTGCCTTTAGTGAATCGTGTGATTCCTGTTATTGAGGACGAATATGTAGATGTGGAATTCGGAACAGGATGTTTGAAAGTAACTCCTGCTCATGACATTAATGACCATGCGCTCGGTTTAAAGCACCACTTAGATACTATCGATATTTTCAACGATAATGGTAGTATCTCTGAGGCTGCAGGTCTTTATGTGGGAGAAGATCGCTTTGAGGTTCGTAAAAAAATAGAAAAAGATCTTGAAGTAGCTAACTTGATGGAAAAAGTTGAGGACTATACTAACAATGTAGGCTTCTCTGAACGTACGAATGTTCCTATAGAACCAAAACTTTCTACGCAGTGGTTCTTGAAGATGCAACATTTTGCTGATTTGGCTTTACCGCCAGTTATGAGTGATGAAATTAAATTTTATCCCACAAAATATAAAAATACCTATCGTCATTGGTTGGAGAATATAAAAGATTGGTGTATCAGTCGCCAACTTTGGTGGGGACATCGTATTCCTGCTTATTATTTGCCAGATAATACTTTTGTCGTAGCTGAAACTATTGAAGAAGCTTTGGCGTTAGCTCGCCAGCAAAGTAATGACCCGAATCTTTCGGAAACAGATTTGCGCCAAGATGAAGACGCTCTCGATACTTGGTTCTCAAGTTGGCTGTGGCCGATTTCTTTATTCAAGGGTATTTCTCACCCAGATAATGAAGAATTTAACTATTACTATCCTACAAGTGATTTGGTTACAGGTCCCGATATCATCTTCTTTTGGGTTGCCCGCATGATTATGGCTGGCTATGAATTCACGAGTAAGATGCCGTTTAAACACGTTTACTTCACGGGTATTGTTCGTGATAAGTTAGGCCGCAAGATGTCTAAGTCGCTGGGAAATAGTCCAGATCCTCTTGATTTGATAGATAAGTTTGGTGCCGATGGCGTTCGTATGGGGCTTATGTTGGCTGCGCCTGCGGGCAACGACATTCTTTACGATGATGCTCTGTGTGAACAAGGTCGCAATTTCTGTAATAAGATTTGGAACTGCTATCGTTTGATCGAAGGATGGAAAGTGGCTGATACAGAACAGTCTCAGACCAATACCCAAGCTCTAGAATGGTTTGGGGCACAGCTTCGAAGTAGCGCAGAAACTATTAAAGATCTTTTTTCAAAGTATCGTTTGAGTGAAGCTCTAATGGAGGTTTATCGTTTGTTGACAGATGAGTTCTCTGGTTGGCTTTTAGAAATGATTAAGCCTGCTTATGGAGCACCGATTGACGCTTCTACGCTGTGCCAAGTTAAGAGTTATTTCAACGATTTGCTTCACTTGTTGCATCCTTTTATGCCTTTCATCACGGAAGAGCTTTGGCAGCATCTTGCACCGCGTAAGGATGGAGAAAGCTTGATGATAGATCCCCAAACTATACCAGCTCCGCAAGCAGATGATGCAGAAATCCTTCATGGGATTTCTATAGTGAAAGGTATTGTTCAGGGTGTACGTGCTGTTCGCAATGCACGCAATATTGCCAAAAAAGAAGTATTGCCGCTTGAGGTGCTCAAGGCTAATCCTATTCCCGAACTAGATGGAATTGTAATGAAGATGGCAAATCTTTCTGCTATTGCTGTTGTTGAAGAGAAGGGTGAGGGTGCTTCTAGCTTTATGGTTGGAACTTCTGAATATGACGTACTTCTTGGTGATCTTGTGGACAAGGATGCAGAGATTGCGAAAGCTGAAGCTGATTTGGAACATCTCCGTAGCTTCTTAGCTTCTGTTGAAAAGAAACTATCTAATGATCGATTTGTAGCTCATGCACCTGCTGCAGTTGTGGCGCTTGAGCAGAAGAAAAAGTCAGATTCTGAAGCAAAGATAAAAGCTCTTGAGGAGACTCTTCAAGCTCTTCGTAAATAAATGTTTTAATAGCGTGAATCAGACTACCACTGTGTAGTGCTGATTCATGTTTTGTGTTATAGCAAACAAACCTAAACCATCAAAATATGAAACTTAAATCATTATTCGTTGCTGCCATGCTTGCAAGTAGCTGCTTTGTCTATGCAGATGGCAGATATACGATTTATCCAATTCCGCAGAAGGAAGTTAGTGGAACAGGAACAACATCCTTCACATCGACCGTAGACATTATTGCAGAAAGTGGTATTGATGAGGCTACACGTAATCGAGTGAAAGAAGTACTCCAAGAGCATGGCCTGATAGCAAACTTTACAAATCAATCAAGGACAGGCGTAGCTGCAATATGGTTAGGAGTAAATCATTCTGGTCAAGCTGCTGATAACCGCGTGTCTACGTTAGGGTTAGATCGTAGTCTCTTCACGAATGGCCGTTATGATCGTCATGTTGTAAGCCTTACGAATGACGGCGGAGTAGCACGTCTCGTTATTTTAGGTGAGAATACAGATGCGACCTTCTATGGTTTGGCGTCGTTGGAGCAGATGTTGGATGGTGGTCATACAGATATGCCCTGTATTACTATTTACGATTATGCAGATATCAAAAATCGTGGCATCGTAGAAGGATATTATGGCTATCCCTATTCAGTAAGTGTAAAAAAGGACTTAATGCGCTTTATGATGCGCTATAAGATGAATACATACCTTTATGGTGCCAAGAGTGATCCTTATCATTCTGAGAAATGGATGGATACATATCCAACCTCTGTTACTGCACAGCAAGAAACAAATGGCTGGTTATCACAGGCTATGCTTCGTGAAGTGACTGCAGAATCCCATGCAACAAAAGTCAACTTTATTTGGGCAATTCATCCCGGTAATAAATTTTTGGGCAGCAATACTGTAATCAATGACATTATGGGGAAATTTGCCAAAATGTATGATTTGGGTGTCCGTCAGTTTGGCGTTTTTGTTGACGATGTAGGTATACCTTCAGATGATGTCGGATACAAACTAAATGCTGATCGCTTGACGCAATTGCAGAAAGCAATGGATTCAAAATACAATGTTGCAGGTGCAGCAGCTGCTGATACTGTTAAGCCGCTTCATTTTGTTCCTCAAATCTATTGCCGTAATTTTGCAAGTAGCGAAGAGCAGTTTACAAAATTCTTCAATGCTTTGGGCAGCACTCCTTCAAAGATTACTATCTACACAACAGGCTGGGGGGTTTGGAGCGTGCCTAATAGTAGAGATTTGAGTGTTACTGCAACTCCGCTAGGGCGCAATGTCGGCTGGTGGTGGAACTATCCTTGCAACGACAATGCAGATAGCCAGATTTTTGCTAGCGATATGTATTCCAACTTCGTGGATATGCCTGCTGTTGGTAATAATTCCACACTGCCTGCAAGTCTAAATGGTGGTATTTCTATTGTTAGCAATCCGATGCAGCAAGGTGAAATTGCTAAAATCCCAGTCTTTAGTGTAGCTGACTATGCTTGGCACACAGCTTCTTTTAACAATCAGAACAGTTGGCAAGCTGCTGTTAATTCTGTGTTAGGAAGCAAGGCAGCAGCCTTCCGCAGTATTGCTCCTTATCTGCGGTGGAATGATGCGGCAACTTTGAACAATAAGATTACGGCGTATAAAGCTAGCCATAATCCTACAGAACTTCGTGCAGAAATGCAGAGAATTGCGGATTCATGCAAGGTGTTGGAGACTTTAGCTTCTTCAACTTCTGAATCTGATCGACTTTTCTATCGAGATATCCATCCCTGGATTTTTAAGCTTCGTGATATGGCCACAGCTACGGCACAGTTCCTTGACGTTGCGGCTTTAGAAAATACGGATGAGGCTAAGTGGCAACGTTATGTAGAAACACTTTCAGCAGCAGATACTCTTAATTCTGCAAATTCCTATAAAGTTTATGCTTTAGAAGGAATGGGAAGTGGTATTAGTGTGTCAACTTCAATAGCTAAACTTTCTGAGCAATATCTGAAACCCTTCATTGAATACCTCAAAGCTCATGCTCTTGACGGCTTCTTCAAGAAGACAGAGCAATTGTCAAAGCCTTCCCCCATTTCAAACAAAGAAGGAGCTTTTGTTCGTGTCGTTTGGTCAGAAGCAACACAGAGTGGATATATTAATACGCCTCAGCCCATTACTTTAGAAAAGGGACAATATGTTGGTGTTGAGTTCCCTAATGCTACACGCTTGGCATCTTTGGTGGCGGCAGATACTCTGCTCAACAACTTTTGGGTACAATACAGTGCTGATGGTAAGAAATGGACTCGTTTAAAGTCATCTACTGCTCCTGAAAGTTTTATGCGTTACTTGATCATTCAGAATAATAATGCTGCTACTCGGTCTGTGCGCTTACAAAAAGCACGTCTGAATTTCCAATTTCCTACTCTGACAAAGGTGAAAGGGAGTACGATTCCAGCAGCAGATATTTATGACAATCATACTGCTAATCTTTTTATAGACGGTAATCCTGCCACTTTTACGTGTATTAGACGTAATCAGCAGACTGGGGATATTTATCAAATGGAACTTACAGAAACAACTCCGATTGATGATATTCGCCTCTATATGGGAACAACAAATGGCGACTATCCTAATGGAGCTTTGGTGCAGATTTCAGAAAATGGTACTTCTTGGACTTCTTTGAAGGTAAAGGGTACGAATCAGACTACCTTCCGTATCAATTTACCGCAAGTAACGAAGCTGAATAATGATGTTTCCTATTGCGATTTTGAAGGCGGCCATCAAAAGGCACGTTTCGTTCGTTTGAATGTTACTAATCCTAACACCTCAAAATGGTTACGTCTCTACGATATAGTAGTGAATCGTCAGTCCTACCTCGAGAAATTCTTGCCTCGTGTGACAGCCGACGGATCTGAGGTTTTACAACTTACTGATGGTGAAGGTGCAACAAAGGCTACTGCAGCTCAAGAAATCGTTATTCGTCTCGATGCCTTGCGTACTCCAAAGTCTTTGACAGTTTATCAGAAAGCAACGGGTGCAAATGTAGATGTTGAAGTAACCAAAGACTTTCAGTCTTGGCAATCTTTAGGAACTCTTTCTTCATCCTATGTTAGCGTTGTTGATTTGACAGCTGTTCCTGAAGCTACTGGTGTTCGTTTCCGCTGGACAGGCGTTGCTCCTCAAATTTATGAGATTACAACACAGTTGAGTGAAATAGATAAACTGACAGCGGTACAAACCCCTCAGGTTCAGGGTAATCTTCAACTTCGTGTAGGTGTAGAGGGATTAACCCTTTCTCCTGCAGAGAACGTAAGAAGCCTTGAAGTTCACGATTTGAGTGGTCGTCTTGTTTATACACAAAATCTGACGGGAGAGTCTTGTGTTACCGTCCCTTTTGTTTATAGCGGACATCCGGCCATGATTATTACGGCTGTCCGCAAGGATGGAAGCACTGCGTCTTTTAAGGTGCTGACTCGTTAAGCGAAGTTCCTAGTGTTCTACTCATCTTTTAGACTTATCTGAATTTTTTGAACAGAAACATTGGTTATCTCTTTGCCAATGTTTCTGTTTTTTTGTTGTTCTAGGCAAGTAATAGCGCACACGCAATTAATAGTAATCATAATATTGCTGTCCGGTAAAAGTTTTACACGGCAAAAAAATAAGGCTGAAACCCTCTTGCAGGATTCCAGCCTCTTTTGTTACTTTGC
>NZ_CAUTBW010000021.1:0-39715 GCF_963536905.1 uncultured Alloprevotella sp.
CGAGGAGGTTTTCTATCTGCCCACGCCGATTACTGTTCGCGCCAATTGGGACGTTGACCAAAACTGGACACTTCGCGCACTGCCGCTCACGGAGCAGAAACCAGCAAAACTCTCCAAAGTGAAGACCGACAGCAAACGCGAATCGGCACATCAAAAAAACTTGAACAGAAAGCGGGAGACCAAATAAATTGGCCTAACAGCGACAACAGTTTTGTCTCTCGAAATTCGTCACACATAACTAACACTTATGAAACATCTTAGAATACTCATCCTGACAATCGTTCTGAGCAGCGTTGCAGGCCTTGTCCGTGCGCAGTGCTCCGCTTCAAACACAGCTTTCCAAAGTGGAGAAACGCTCGCTTTTGATCTCTACTTCAATTGGAAGTTTATCTGGATAAAAGTGGGCAATGCCACTTGGAGCGTTTCGCAGACACAATACAACGGAAATCCCGCCTATCGCACGCGACTCATAACGCGCGGTTCGGAAAGAGCAGACAAATACTTCGTCATGCGCGACACACTGACGGCCTACTCAAGTTTGAACCTCTCTCCGCTCTACTACGAGAAGAATGCAAAGGAGGGCGGACAGTATAGAAAGGAGCGCGTGTGGTACACATACCCCAACGGGCAGTGTCACCTAAAGATGTTCTACAAAAGAGATGACAAACCAGCACACTGGAAGCAGTTCCAGTCGAAATACTGTGCTTTCGACATGCTTAGCATGATGATGCGTGCCCGCTCCTTTAATCCAGAAAATTATAGTCCTGGTCATCGCCAGAGCTTTCTTATGGCTGAGGGTAAACGCGCGGAATGGAAAACGCTCTTATATAGAGGAAAAGACAACGTGAAGATGGAGGGACGCACCACCACCTACCGCTGCCTCGTGTTCGACTACCTGGAAAAGGAGGACGGAAAGGAGAAGCGCATCGTTACGTTCTATGTGACGGACGACGCAAACCACCTACCTGTCCGTCTGGATATGTACCTGAATTTTGGAACGGCTAAAGCTTTCCTCAGCGGCTGCCGAGGACTGCGTAATCCTATGGGAGCTTTAGTGAAGAAGTAGATATTTCGTTATTCATCTATCGCATTGAAACTTATCATTGACAACGCCATTCCTTTTATAAAGGGAGAGGCGGAGAAACTGGGCGAAACCGTGTACAAATGCGGGGCCGACATTACGGCAACCGATGTGCGCGATGCCGACGTACTGATAGTGAGGACGCGCACCCGCTGCGATCGCGCTCTGCTTGAGGGGTCGAAGGTTCGCCTTGTTGTGACGGCCACCATAGGCTTCGACCACATCGACACAGCTTGGTTGGCCGAAGCAGGCATTCGGTGGACAAATTGCCCAGGTTGCAATGCCGCGAGCGTGGGTCAGTATGTGGCGTGCTGCTTGTTAAGATTGCAGCAAGAGAAAATGCTTGAGGTGAGAAATCTCACTATTGGCGTGGTCGGCGTGGGGCACGTGGGCACAGAAGTAGTGGCAGCTGTCGAGCGATTGGGCTATCGTGTTTTGCAGTGCGACCCTTTCCGCGCCGAAGCCGGCGAAGAAGGTTTCGTGGAGCTCAAGACCATTGCCGAACAGGCCGATGTTGTCACTTTCCACACGCCGCTGACCACGGACGGCCCTTATCCTACGCATCATTTGGCCAATGCTGATTTTTTCTCCGCTTGTCGGGCAAAACAGCCGCTCGTCATCAATGCTGCACGCGGAGGAGTTGTGGATGAACAAGCCCTACTGGCGGCTATCGACCATAAGTACGTGAGGGGAGTCATTATAGATACGTGGGAACATGAGCCACAAATCGATCAACGCCTCTTGGAAAAGGCCATCTTTGCTACTCCTCACATTGCGGGCTATAGTGCCGACGGAAAGACGAACGGCACACGAATGTCGCTACAAGCCGTGGCCGATTTTTTCGGACTGGACATAACATTCAACATCCTTCCACCTGCTCTTCCGGACAATTATCGTTACAATCCGTTTGAGCAGCCTGCCTGTGAGCAACTAAGACGCTACGATCCGCTGGTAGATAGTATGTCGCTAAAGAAGTATCCGATGCTTTTCGAGCAACTTCGTGGCAACTATCCGCTGCGCAGAGAGTGCTCGTTTTGAGCCACGAAAGAGAGATTGCAAGCCATCTCTTCATCGCTTGCAACCTCGCGCCATTCCGCCACATACTTGTGACTTTCAACACTTTCAAGTAAATTTGCAACAAAATATATACAACCAATAATATGACAGACCATAAACTTTACATCTACAATACGCTGACGCGTACCAAGGAGCTATTCAAACCTATCCATGAGGGGCGTGTCGGTATGTATGTATGCGGTCCCACCGTTTACGGCGATCCCCATTTGGGACATGCGCGTCCAGCCATCACCTTCGATATTCTGTTCCGCTATCTCAAGCACCTGGGCTACAAAGTGCGCTATGTGCGCAACATTACAGACGTAGGCCATCTCGAACACGATGCAGATGACGGCGACGACAAAATAGCTAAGAAAGCAAAGCTCGAACAACTCGAACCGATGGAAGTAGCGCAATTCTACACAAACCGCTACCATCGAGCAATGGATCTACTCAACGTGTTGCCGCCAAGTATTGAGCCGCACGCCACAGGCCACATCATCGAGCAAGAAGAACTTGTAAAGGAGATTATGAGCAATGGTTTTGCCTACGAGGCTAATGGCTCTATCTATTTCGATGTAGAAAAGTACAATCAGAAGTATCACTACGGTGTGTTGTCGGGACGTAATCTCGACGACATCATTAACCACAGTCGCGATCTGGCTGGCACTGAAGAAAAGCATAATCAAGTAGACTTCGCCCTTTGGAAGAAAGCCCAGCCCGAGCACATTATGCGCTGGCCCAGCCCTTGGAGCAATGGTTTTCCTGGTTGGCACTGTGAATGCACGGCGATGGGCCGAAAATACCTCGGCACAGAGTTCGACATACATGGAGGAGGAATGGACCTCGTGTTCCCTCACCACGAGTGCGAGATAGCGCAAGCTGTGGCTTCGCAAGGGAAGCCGATGGTTCACTACTGGATGCACAACAACATGATAACCATCGAAGGCAAGAAGATGGGGAAAAGTTTGGGCAACTTTATCACGCTGTTCGAGTTCTTTACGGGAGAGCACGAGAAGTTAGACCAAGCTTACAGTCCGATGACTATACGCTTCTTCATCTTGCAGGCGCAATACCGCTCAACAGTTGATTTCGGCAACGAAGCTCTCCAAGCCAGCAAGAAAGGCCTCGACCGCTTGATGGAAACTATTGCAAACTTAGAGCGCATTGAGGCAGCGGCCAACGGAAGTATTACGCTGGACTATGCCAAAGAGCTGGAGGCGAAATGCTATGAGGCAATGGACGACGACCTTAATACGCCGATCGTTATCAGCCACCTGTTCGACGCTTGCCGCGTTGTGAATCAGCTCATAGATAAGAAGCAGACCATCACACCCGATGCGCTGGCCAAGCTGAAAGAGGTGTTCCACACTTTCTCCTTCGACATCCTCGGTCTGAAAGCCGAAACCGACGGCAATGCCGCACGTGAAGAGAGTTTTGGTAAGGCCATCGATCTCCTTCTTGAGGTTCGCGCCAAGGCCAAGGCTGCTAAGGATTGGAGCACCAGTGATCAGATTCGAGACGAACTTGCTGCCTACGGATTTGAAGTAAAAGACACCAAGGACGGTGCCACTTGGAAACTTAATAAATAAGTCGACAGCAGGAGACAAGGGAGAAAAATCCAAACGCAGCCTTTGGGCCGAAGCGTAGAACCATCCTTCCTCGTCTCCTGTTTGTTCTATTTTTTATTCCCCAACTTGTATCTAATAACATTTTCAACTATGAATAAAATTATCAGGACACTGTTGCTTCTGACCTTTATGGCAGGCTACGGCCACATGCAGGCGCAGGACGTAATGGTTATCAGCAAGACCAACGGAAAGGACGTACGCTTCAACGCAAACAATGTCGATTCCGTTTTTTATGAATCTGTCTATTCTCTTCCTTATTCTAACGCGCTGAATGGGGAACAAGGCAATTTCTCGGTGCTGAACACAACGATGCCGGCAGGCTTCTCTACGGTTTGGAAAGGCGACAGCAGATACGCATGTATGAAGGCGTCGGGCTATGCCAATAGTGAAAAGTACGCTACAGAAAGCTGGCTCATCTCTCCGAAAGTCGGACTGCTCAACACAACCTCTGCCACGCTCACTTTCGAGCACGCAGGGAAGTATTTCCAAGACATCACGCAGGAAGTCTCTGTTTACGTCAGAGGCGACAACGGTGTGTGGGAGCAGCAGACTATCAGCACCTACCCCACGAGCTACACGTTCAAAAAAGTCTCTATCGACCTCTCCAAGTACCTTGGGCAAGCCGTAGAGGTGGCCTTTGTCTACACCAGTACCTCTGCTTCTGCTGGTACATGGGAGGTAAAGAACGTGTCGATAACGGGTTCTTCCAATCCATCAACCAATCCTGACACGCCACCAACGGGAGTTAACGGCTACGTGGAAGTACCTTTCATCACCGACACCCAGCGTGCGAAAGAAGAACTCAAATATATTCAGCACAGCTTCAACTATGGCGGTAAGGAAGTACGCTCCTATGAAATGCTCTACGATACAACGCTGAAAATGGCCTATTGGGTGGCGTATCCCCTCTGCGCTTTCTACACGAAGAAGAACGGCGAACGCACCAACGCGTGGGGCTATGATCCCAAACTTCCTGAGTCTAAGCAATCAACAATGAAGAAAGGTCTCGGTCATGGTTATGATCGCGGTCACCAGATACCGAGTGCCGACCGCTTGGTTACGGAGGAATCCAACAACCAAACGTTCTACTACACCAACATGACCCCGCAATTGTCGGGTCTGAACCAGAAAACGTGGCAGAAATTAGAGGCTGCGTTGCGCTCAAAGTATATGCCCACCACTGATACCCTCTACGTGGTGACTGGAGCAATGCCGACCACAGCGGAAAATACTACAATTACATATATGAAGGACAACAAAGGTGTCGATATAGCCATACCGAAGTACTACTTTAAGGCCATCTGCGCTCTCAATCGCACAACGGGCGAAGCAAAGACCTTAGCTTTCAAGATAGACCACAAAGCCACCAACGATAACTATTTGAACTACGTTATCTCTGTTGCCGAATTGGAACGCCTTACGGGATTCACCTTCTTCCCCAGCATCGATCCAAAATACAAGAAATCTACTTCGTGGTAACTCATACAGAGGCTTCTCTCACTCTATGGGGAGAAGCCTCTTCTCTTTCATCCTCAGCCACGGCTTTGAGCTAAAGGCCAAAGGAAGAAACAAAAAAGCTGAACTCCTAATAAAGAGTTCAGCTTTTATTATGTGATAGAAATGCGCTATTATTTGCGCGGTTTAGCAGAAGCATTGGCTTTGAGCAATTCCACCTTGAAAATCAACGTAGAGTTGGCCGGAATTTGCTGCTGATTATTGGAGCCGTAAGCGAGTTCAGCAGGGATGTAAAGTTCCCAAGTGCTGCCCTCGGGCATGTGGGTGAGAGCCTCAACCCAACCCTTGATAACTTGGTTGGCCTTAAACTGAGCGGGTTGATTGCGGCGGTAGCTGCTGTCGAAGACAGTACCGTCGATGAGCTTGCCCTCGTAGTTCACCTCCACAGTAGAAGTGTCGGAAGGCACAGCGCCCGTACCCTTCACGAGCACCTTGTATTGCAAGCCGCTCTTTGTTGTAACAACTCCCGGCTTCTTTGCGTTGGCCTGCAGCCAAGCCTGATTGGCCTGCTTGTAGATGTTCTGCGTGTAGGCAGCCTGCTGCTCGATGAGTTTCTGGGCAGAATCAACGGTCAGCGTTGTGGGCTCGCCCAACACAGCCTGCGAAAGGCCGCGTACATACTCTGCAGCGTCCACGTAGTTTGCATCGCTCTTGCCTGCAGCTTCTTTGTTGATAGCTGGGATAATGCGATCTGTATTCATCTTAGCAATCTTCAAACCAGCGGCATAGGCCATAGCTTTCTTAGCCTCAACAGAATTACCGTCGGCATTGAAACCGCGAACGGCATCACTGATATATGCTGAATCAACGCCTTCGCGCTGGATGAGATAGTCCTTCAAACTACCGCCCTGAATCACACCGAAAGCATAAGAAAAGACCTTTGCATCCACAGGTTTGAGCTGTTGAGCAGGAACAAGCTGAGTTGCTTTCACAGTCTTGGGCTGTTTCTTCTTCTGAGCCACTGCCGGCACCATCAGTGCTGCCAGAGCAAGGGTAAATATGGTTCTGATTTTCATTTTCTTTGAATAATGATGGATGATTTATAAGAAACGAATTACGAGGTACGAGAGAGAAACCGCTCAGCAGTAGCCTACTGCAGCGCACATCTTCTCTATCGTACCTCGTAGCTATATTTACTGACCGATACCTTCAAGTTGTACCTTGAAAATCAGCGGAGAGAACGGAGGGATAGGACCTTGTCCTGCCTCGCCATAAGCCTGGTCGTAAGCGATATAGATTTCCCAGATAGAACCTACGGGCATGTGGCTCAAAGCTGCCTTGAAACCAGGGATTGACTGGCCTACATTCATCGGTACAGCCTTGCCGCCATTGTTGCGCGCCGTTGAGTCGAAAACTTGACCATTTGGAAGCTTGCCTTCATACTGAACACGCACCACGGAAGTATCGGAGGGGACAGCGCCAGTTCCTTCCTTGATAACCTTATAATAAACGCCGTCGGCCAGTTTCTTAACACCCGGCTGCTTAGCCATCTTCAAGATGAAATCTTGCGCAGTTTTGCGCTGTGGGCCATACTGTTCTTCCATGGCTTTTGAACGCAAAGTTTGGAAACGCTTATTGGCATCTTCGCCAGCCTGTTGCGGACCGATTTCAACACCATTGATTTTGAGTGCAGTCTTATGGCGCACACCAGCCGTGAAGCCAGCCAGATAGTTGCGCAAAGAGAGTTTCTTCGTGCTATCGTTGCCAAAGATCATTCGCTCAATACCTGGGAACATCTGGGTCTTCATCTGCACACCAGCTTGTACGCCGGCGTAGTAAGCCTGCTTCTTCTTGTCGTCGCCAGCCAGCGCACCGTCTTTCACGCCACGGAGGAAGTCGTCGATATAAGCCGAGTCGATACCAGACTGTTGGAAATAATTCTCGATGCCCGCTGTTTGGCTCAAACCAATCTCATAGCTGAGCGTGTCGACATCGTTCTTCATGCTTGCTTTCGGGCTTCCGTTGTTGCAGGAAGCAAAGAGCGTGGCTGCTGCAATAACAGCCAAGGATAAAATCTTCTTCATATAAAGAATTACATTACTTTGATTAGTTCAACATCGAAGACAAGAGCAGCGTAGGGAGGAATTGAATTGCCTGCTCCGCGCTCTCCGTAGGCCAGGTTATAGGGGATGAAGAAGCGGTACTTTGCGCCTTCCTTCATCAGCTGTACGCCTTCCGTCCAGCCGGCTATCACGCCGTTGAGAGGGAATACGGCAGGCTCACCGCGCTGGTAGCTGCTGTCGAATACAGTTTCATCTATCAAGCGGCCTTCATAGTGACACTTCACCTGGTCAGTAGCCTTTGGTTGTGCACCTGTACCTTCAGTCAGCACTGTGTACTGCAAACCGCTGGGCAACACCACAACGCCGTCCTTCTTAGCGTTTTCGGCCAAGAAGTCCTCGCCTGCTTTGCGCATGAATTTGCTGCGTTCTGCTTCCTGTTTCTGCATAAACTCCTGAACGGTTGTTTGTGCTTCAATCGGCGTGAGTTCTGTGCTCTTTCCTGCAAGAACGTCAGCAACAGCCTTCGCAAAGTCGGTCGTGTCCACATTGTTTGCGCCCAAACCTTTGAGGTTTTCGGCAATCACCATACCAAGGGCATAGCTAAGTTTGTCCATACTAAATTTTCTTTTTTATTATATGTATTGATATTTCGCGCAAAAATACAACAATTTTCCATAAGTCTACCTACTTTTTTGTCCCATCTATAGGAGAATAACCTACACTTTTAGGTATTTTTGCGAAAACTACCTACTCTTTTCTCCTTCATGCCCACGGATGAATACTTTCCGCGCTATCAGAAGAGAGAAAGAGCCTGATTTAAGACCTATGATTATGAAGAAGAAACTCGTTGTATTGACTGGTGCGGGCATCAGTGCCGAAAGTGGCTTTGAAACTTTCCGCGATACAGGCGGACTGTGGGAGAAATACCCCGTGGAGCAAGTGGCCACGCCCGAGGGATGGCTGCGCGACCCTGATTTGGTGACAGATTTCTACAATGGTCTGCGCAAGCAGTTGCCCACGGCTCAGCCCAACGCTGGGCACTTGGTGCTGGCTGAAATGGAGCAGGACTACGATGTGACGGTGATCACGCAGAATGTGGACGACCTGCACGAGCGCGCGGGCAGTCATCGCGTCATCCATCTCCATGGTGAGCTCATGCGCGTTTGTTCGAGTCGCGACCCCGATAATCCGCGCTGCTGGGAGACTTTCACTGCCGACCGCCTCGAGGTTCGCCACGGCGAGAAGGCCAAAGACGGTTCGCTGCTTCGCCCATGGATCGTATGGTTTGGCGAAGCTGTGCCCAATCTCGACTTAGCTGCACACGAAGTGGAGCAGGCCGATATTTTTGCGATTATAGGCAGTTCGCTCAACGTCTACCCCGCAGCGGGCCTCATCCGCTATGCGCCGGCCAACAGTCCTATTTTCGTGATCGACCCGAAGCCGGTGCGCGTGCCCACACGCCGCGAGGTAGAGGTTATACAGGAGGTGGCATCCAAGGGAGTACCGCTCTTACGCGACCGACTGAAACAACTGGATTGAGTCCTTATTCTCCCGACCGACATATACGGAAGCAGTGCTCAACAAACCTCATGTTGCGCACTGCTTTCTTATGCTAAAAAAGTAATATATTATTTTACAAACCGCTTTCTCCTTTTAGCACACGAAAAGAGGGAATTGGCCGAAATTTTTCTTTGGTGGAGGATTTTGCAGGATAGTTTTGGGTGAGATTTTCCGGTTTTTCTGGTTTTTCACCTCAAAAAAACTGCTTTTTTTCATTTTTCTGCTCGTTTACGGCCTTATCCTACCCGTCAGTTTCCTTATTATGTCGGCTGGCTTCCTTATTCTGTCAGCTGACGCAATAAGGGAATCCGCCGACAGTCTTATTGTATCGGCGCGCAGGAAGGCTGGATGGGTCGCCTGCTCCTTTTCGTGGAGGATTTTGTGGCTTTCGTGGGAGAGGGAAAGTGAGAAATATGTTGACTGAATTTAGCCCCCTCCACCTCCCCCATGAGGGGGAGTGCTCAGCTTTGGTTCTCGGACTGGTCAGACTGGTCAGACCTGTCTGAGAACCAAAACTGAGGAAGCAGAAATCCAATAAGTCATTGAAGAATCCTGCTGCAAGTGGCAGCCGAGCACTCCCCCTCATGGGGGAGGTGGAGGGGGCTCCCCATTGAGCTATAGGGGCTTTTTATTTTCATATAATCTTCTTAACTTCGCGCCAAACTCTGAAATCATGCAATACTTCTTTTTAATAACAGGTGCGCTCTTGCTGGCCTATATCGTGTATTTCTCATGCAATAAAGGTATGGCGCGGAACGCTCGCGGGCAACAAACGCGGCGCTTGGGCGTGGCGGCTGTGCTGGCCTGTATTCCGCTGACGGTGGCGCAAGTTCCGGTCACAGCTCCGAGCCTGCTGCTGGTGGCGGGGATAAGTGGGTTGTGGATGCTGACCTATCCGCTGCTCTATCATCTCACTCATCGCAAATCGTCGCCCGATTATGAAAACTATATGGATATAGATTTCGGTCTTTATCTCTTTGGCGGTCTTTCAGGTCTGCTGGCTCTGCTGACGGCTTTCTTACCGGACAGCAGGATAGTGAGCACCTTGGTGACGACAGCTGAAGTGGTGTTGGTGTTTATCCCTTTGTTTCAAATCATCTATTATTTGACCTATCGGGTATGTATCGACTCAACGGGGATGAAGACTATTCAAGAGACGGACAGGAATGAGATTATCGAATTTTTCCGCTCGTTTGCTTGGTGGCAGAACTTAGCGGCTGTTGTGCCTGTGGTGGCGGCTGTGGCGGGCGTATGCTTCGTTAATTTTGCATATCCCGTTCCCGCACCAGCGTTTGGGCGATTGGAGAATGCGGAAGCTTGGGTGCGCCTGACGATAGTGGGCGGACTGACGATTTTCTTGCTCGTCTACACTTGGAAAAGCCATCACGGCGTGTTTGGACGCACGGGAATTGCCACGCTCTATGCTGATGTGAAAGAATACATTGAGGGCTATCGCCACTATGCGGCCTCTACCGAAAAACGCGTGAACAGCCTCGAAGCGGAAGCCTTGGGACAGCCAACGGAGAAGCCGGGAACGGTGGTGCTCGTGATAGGCGAATCGGGCTGCCGCGACTTTATGAGTGCTTTTCATGAGGACTTGCCCGAGGACACAACACCGTGGCTTCGCGCGTGCAAAAAGGATAGCGAACATTTCGTGCTCTTTCCGAACGCCTACTCTTGTTCGATGCAAACAGTGCCTTCGTTGGAACGCGCCTTGACGGAGTTTAACCAATACAACGATAAGGATTTTTCAGAATCCTGTTCAGTGGTTGACATGGCCCATAAGTTGGGCTATCGCGTGCATTGGTATAGCAATCAAGGGCATTTGGGCACTTTCGATACGCCTATTTCTCTCGTGGCCGAGACGGCAGATGTGGCGAAATGGACGCATCAGGAAGTGGGAAAGGTGCAATACGATGCGTCGCTACTCGACTTCCTCGATGAGGTAGATCCGACGAAGAATAATTTTGTTGTACTCCACCTGATTGGTAGCCACTTCAATTTCATCAACCGCTACCCGCAAGAATTTACGCGTTGGGGGATACCGGGCGTTCAGGACAATGTGGTGAACTATAAGAACTCACTGGCTTATACGGACATGGTATTGGAGAAAGTGTTCGATTATGCGCGCCAACGGCTCAACCTGCGCGCCATGGTTTATTGCAGCGACCACGCCACAGAACCTGGGCGACGCCGCAAGCCAAACTTCGACGGATTTCAGATGACACGTATTCCGCTCTTCGCTTACCTCTCTTCGGAATATCGCTCGCTGCATCCGGGCCGCATGGAGGCCTTGCAGAACAATGCGGAGAAATATGTGACCAACGACTTGCTCTATGACCTCATCTGCGGCATCTTTGATGTTCGTTCCAACTGCTTTGATGAGAGTCAGTCGCTGGCTTCTACCAGCTATCGCTTCAAGCGCGAAGAACTGCTCACTTATGAGGGTAAAAAACACATCAAGGACGACGATGAGAGCGACAGATGAAGAGAAAAATACAGAGACTTTGGTGAACAATAAAAAAGGCGAGAACGCAGCGTTCTCGCCTTTTTTGAAAAATATCAGAAGTCGATTGGAATATTCAACTTGATATTGAATGAACGGCCCATACTGAAGATGCCGCGACGTCCCGTGACGGGATTTTCATCAGCATACTTCAGACGGCTAAGATGGTTCTGGTAAGCACGATCAAAGAGATTGTGAACCGTCAGCACGAGAGAACCGAACTTACGACCGTTGATGCGAATGTCAGTACCAGCGGAGAGATTGACAAGCGTATAGGACGGAGTGGCAGTTTCGGTGCCGCCTTCAGCATAGAAATGGTTCTGGCGCAGGTTCACCTCGCCACCAACAGCAGCATAAGCGTTGTTGAACACGCGACCGTCGCGGATGAAATCATAACGAACATCGAAATTCCAACGTGGGGCGGGCGTGAAAGGCAGATACTTGGACTCTCTGGGCTGATGGAGCTGCACACTATTGACATAAGAGAAGGTGTTGGAGATATGGAGCTGTTCGAGGGGATGAACGTCGACCATCAATTCACCTCCCATCAAGCGAGCGTCGCCACTCTGGTGCTGATAAACTTCGTGATCGTCCTTGATGAGCGGTTTGCCCAGAGCATCGAGCTGACGTACTGAATAGACGTAGTTCTTAATGAGGAGGTTGGCAAAGAGGGAGAGCTGAGCTGAAACGATAGGGGAGGAGAAATCTGCACCCATATCGAGCTGCCAGCTTGTTTCGGGCTTGAGCGAAGAGTTGCCCTTCTCATAGCGGAGAGAACCTTCGTGGACACCATTGGCAGCCAGTTCGCTGATCGTAGGAGCACGGAAACCGCGAGCTATATTGGCGCGCAGAAGGAATTGTTCGCTGGCCTTATAAGTGGCACCTATGCTTCCCGAAACACCAAAGAAGTTTTTGCGGAGAGCTTCGAAACGTTGCACGCCATCATCAACAAGGGCATCGCTACTGATATGGCGGCGGTCGATACGAAGACCACCATTCAAACTCAGACGGCCGAAGTCACGGCTCGTAGTAGCAAAGAGACCGAAATCAAAGAGACGATAGTCGGGGATTAGGAATTCTTCGCCCTTATTCTTCTCGCGCTGGAGCATACCATTGATGCCCGTCACTACTTTCCAGCCCGAAAGCTCAGGCAGCGTATAGCGTGCATCGTAGTTCAGCGTCTGCAAGAAGAGATAAAGGCCGGGAACATTGGGATGAGCCACTTCCTCGTATTCTTTACGTTGATTCTGCTGAAGACCTAAGATAAAATTGAGCGTACCTTTGGGCAAGATGAAGAAGTTATCACTGACGAGCTTGGTATGATAAACGTGCTGATAGGGAAGTCCGTGGCGATAAGAGAGAAAATCGTCGTGCGTAGCTTTTTTCCCGTCGGGACGAAGGAAAGAACCATCGGCCGCACGCTCACCTTCGGCAATGTCGGGCATAATATGATAGCGTTCGAAAGTCAGATGGCTGTAGCCCCAACCACGATTAAGCCCCAGCATGACAGAAGCCGCACGCTCTTGGAAACCTGTACCATAGACATAGCCGTCATACTTGTTCTTGTAGTCGTGCGCATATTTATCACTGAAACGTCCGTTCCAGACAAAGCCTTTCTTATTGCCAGCAAAGTTGAGTGAATAGTTCAGCAAGCCGTTATTACTCTGGTACTCGGAAGATACTTCGGAGTGCATGGTACCTTCGGCCAATGTGGGAGCTTCATGGAAAATTACGACGCCAGCTAAAGCATCTGAGCCGTACATCAAGCTGGCCGGACCTTTAAGAACCTCTACCGAATGAACACTCTGCGGATCTATCTCGATACCATGCTCGTCGCCCCACTGTTGTCCTTCCTGGCGAATACCATCATTAACAACCACAATGCGATTATAACCCAAACCGCGAATCACTGGCTTGGAGATGCCGCTACCCGTAGTGATCTGTGAAATACCTGGCTCGTGTGCCAAAGCATCTATGATGTTGGTAGAAGAAATACCACGCAATTTGTCGTTAGAAAGGAGCGTTACAGGCGTAGAGAGTTTCTGTAGACGAGTTTCTCCCGTCACACCCGTGACAACTGCTTCGCCCAGACGAGCATCACGCTCTAAGAGAACGAAATCTTTGTGTGTGTTTTGAGTAAGATTGATTTGCTCAACGATAGTTTGGTGACCTTCGTAAGAAACTTCAATCTGTGTGCGAACACTTGGTAGACCCTCAAAATGATAATTACCTTCGGAATTGGTTACTGCCGAGAGTTTCAGTGCAGGAAGCTGAACGCGAACGCCAAAAAGGGGCTGTCCGTCGGGACCATCGGTCACGCGGCCGTCCAGACGGGCTGTCTTGTTCTGCGCGCTTAAGGAAGTGGCGCACAGGAGTATGAGAAATGTAAATAAGATATGTAATCTTTTCATTTTTATTTATTGTATATATGAATAGCACGTTGCAAGACACACAGAAGTATCCAGCAATTTGCAAAACTTATTATTAAAAGTAGATGGAGATCTGAGATGCAGAACAATAGCCCAAAGCCAATGATCCACCACTCATAGAGACACAAAGAGAGAACACATCTGTGCGAAAACACATCCGCACACAATGAGAAATACCTTGTATCTATTCAGAAAAAACTAAATGAAAACGGGCGGTGCTCTTGGGATAATAAATGACAGAACGCCCAGAGCGCGGCGTTGGTCCAACCGAGGTGTGAATAAAACAAAGAGAGCAATAGGCACTATAAAGGCTGGTGCAGCTCCCTGAAGGAAAGGCAGCGACGCTAACTCGCAAAGCAAGCACGGCTGCAATGAAAAATGCTCTGCAGACCAGTGGCCACTGTGCCGAATATGGCTGATGCAGAGTTCGCAGGAACTGTCTACGCTCTTCACCTCTGGGTGGCGGTGGAGCATAGTGAAAGCCAGCATCGTGAGGAACAAAGTCAACAACAGACGGGCTATACGACGGCGGCGAAGGTTAATTTTACTCATCTTTCGCCTACAAAGGTAGCGAATACTTATTGTGTCGGACAAGAAAAGAAAGTAAAATTTTCATAGTTTCCTCATATTGAAGTAATTTTGCACACATAAATAGAATTATAATAAGAGAAAGAAATAATATGGAAAAGAAAGACTTCAAGCGCACCCTTGTGACGGCCGCTCTGCCCTATGCCAACGGTGGTGTTCATATCGGACACTTGGCGGGAGTTTATGTGCCGGCCGACATCTATGTGCGCTATCTGCGCCTTCGCGGACGTGATGTTCTCTTTATCTGTGGTTCCGACGAACACGGAGTACCTATCACCATCCGTGCTAAGAAAGAAGGCGTCACTCCGCAAGATGTCTGCGACCGCTACCATAAACTCATCAAAGAATCTTTTGAGAAATTCGGAATAAGCTTTAGTATTTATAGCCGTACTACTTCAGACGTACACGCAAAGACCGCGACCGAATTCTTTGAAAAGCTCTACGAAAAAGGAGAATTTATCGAGCAAGAAAGCGAACAGTACTTCGACGAGGAGGCAAAGACTTTCTTGGCCGACCGCTATATTAAAGGTGAGTGTCCCCACTGCGGAAATCCCGACGCATACGGCGACCAGTGTGAGAAGTGCGGTAAGGATCTTTCCCCCACCGAACTTATCAATCCGCACAGCACCATCAGCGGTTCAAAACCAGTATTGCGCACAACGAAGCATTGGTACTTGCCGCTCGACAAAGCCCAGCCCTGGCTGGAGAAATGGATACTTGCTGACCACTCCGATTGGCGTTCCAACGTGGTGGGCCAATGTAAGAGTTGGTTTGATATGGGTCTGAAACCGCGCGCCGTGACCCGCGATTTGGACTGGGGCATCCCCGTACCAGTGGAAGGCGCAGAGGGAAAAGTAATGTATGTCTGGTTCGACGCTCCCATTGGGTACATCTCCAACACGCGGGAGCTGCTGCCCAACGACTGGGAGAAATGGTGGAAGAGCCAAGACACGCGCCTCGTCCACTTTATCGGAAAGGACAACATCGTATTCCACTGCATCGTTTTCCCTGCTATGCTCAAGGCTGAAGGCTCATATATTTTACCAGACAACGTTCCTGCCAATGAGTTTCTCAATCTGGAAGACGACAAAATCTCTACTTCTCGCAACTGGGCGGTTTGGCTCCACGAATATGTGGAGGAATTCCCTGGAAAACAAGACGTGCTTCGCTACGTACTTACCGCCAATGCTCCAGAGACTAAGGACAACAACTTCACTTGGAAGGACTTCCAGGCGCGCAACAATAACGAACTTGTGGCTGTCTACGGGAATTTCGTCAACCGCGCCCTTGTGCTGACGCAGAAGTACTTCGGAGGCAAAGTTCCGCCTTGCGGAGAGCTCACTGAACAGGACAAAGAAATCATTGCAGAGTTCCGCGACGTCAAAGCAAAGGTGGAAGAGCTGCTTGAGAAGTTCCGCTTCCGCGACGCACAAAAGGAAGCGATGAACTTAGCCCGCATCGGCAACAAATACTTAGCCGACTCAGAGCCTTGGAAGGTCTTCAAGACCGATCCGAAGCGCGTGGAGACAATTCTGAACCTTTCGTTGCAGCTGGTGGCTAATCTGGCCATCGCTTTCGAGCCTTTCTTGCCGTTTAGCTCTGAGAAACTTCGCAGCATGATAAATATGCCCGACCTCAAGTGGGACAATCTCGGTCAGACTGACCTACTTGCTGCTGGACATGAGCTGAACAAGCCAGAACTACTCTTCGAGAAAATCGAGGACGAAGTAGTGGAAGCGCAAATCAAGAAGCTCGAAGAAACGAAGAAAGCCAACGAAGCGGCCAACTACAAGGCTGCGCCCATCCGCACAGACGTTGACATCGAAGAGTTCTCAAAGATGGATCTCCGCGTGGGCACTGTGTTGGAATGCGAAAAGGTTCCCAAGGCCGACAAGTTACTCCGATTCCTCATCGACGATGGTTTGGAGAAGCGCCAGATACTGAGCGGCATCGCTAAGTACTATAAGCCCGAGGATCTCCTTGGGAAGCAGGTGGTTTTCATAGCCAATCTCCCCGCTCGCAAGCTCCGAGGCCTCGACAGCCAAGGTATGATTCTCAGCGCCGTTAACAACGACGGCAGCCTCTCTGTTATCACCGTCGACCGCCCTGTTAAACCCGGATCGGAAGTAGGATAAAACCACCAATAGGATAGGAAGCCCCCTCCATCTCCCCCATAAGGGGGAGTGCTCAGATGCCTCTTGCAAGCAGACAGAGCCCTCCCCTCTACGGGAGAAATAGAGGGGGCTTTTTTCGCTCCTATATGTATTCTTTCTCAGAATAGTCGGCCGGCTCGTCTCTTCTGATGTTTTCTCCCTTATCCTTTATCTGTTAAACACTCCAATAATATGTCCCGCCTTCTTATCTTTCATCCTGCTCTTGCCCCTTATCGGCTCGATTTCTTCAATGCGCTGGGGAAGATTTTCGATTGTAAAGTCGTTTTCTTGCAACGGCAGAACGACGAATTGCTCATTCAGCAGCAAGAACTACTCAAGAATGCCACGTTCCGCTACGAATATCTCGACCAACACTTCAAACTCTTTGGGCGCGACATCAATCTGGGCTATTGGCAAACCATTCGCGCCTTTCAGCCCGATGTGGTGCTTTGTTGCGAATATACCTTATCGCTCTGGACAGCTCTGGCCTATCGCACGCTCCACCGCAAAAAATTCCGCCTATATACTATGACCGACGACAGCCAAGACATGGCCGAAGCGCGGCAAGGCGGAAAACGACGCCGACAAATGTATCTGTTGCGCCACATCGACGGGCTGGTGACGATTAGTTCCGAAATGGCTGATTGGTACAAGCAGAACAGTCCGGCGCGCCGCCTATTCAGTTTCCCCATTATCCGCGACGAGGAACGCTTCCGTGCAGAACAATCGCTCATCACTCCCTTTGTCGCCACGCACGTGAGCCGCTGGCAGTTGGAGGGCAAGAAGGTGTGCCTCTTCGTGGGCCGTTTCGTGGCGCTCAAAAACCTACGAGCACTCATCGAAGCCTTTGCAGCAGTGGTCAGAAAGGAAGAGGAAAAGGACAGCCTGCGCCTGGTGCTCGTTGGGCAAGGCGAAGAAAAGGACAACTTACTGAAAACGGCTGAGGAAAACGGAGTGGCCGACAAAGTCCTATTCCCAGGGGCTTACGGCGGGCACGAACTGATGGCTTGGTACCGCACGGCGAGCGTCTTCGTCCTTGGAAGTTGGCAGGAAGCCTTCGGAGCTGTCACCAACGAGGCTCTGCTCTCGGGTTGCCGCGTCATGGTGAGCCGCTACGCTGGTTCGCGCTCCCTCGTAACGCCCGAAAACGGCCGCGTCTTTGACAGCCTCAACGCCGACGACTTCCAACAGACCCTTGCGTCCCTCCTCGCCACGGCCACGCCCACACCTGCCGATGGTTTTGAGCGGCCAAGCCTGATGCCCGTCAGCTTTCAGGAAAGGATACGAGCCTTGTCGGAATTTCTACAATAAAACCGCCATATTGCCGAGTAACTTTACTCGGCATTTTCTTTACACTTACCTTTTCTCTTCTACGCGCTGATTTTCCAGTATCTTTGAAAAACTGGGATTTTCCGCAAAGATTTTCTTCGCCCAAAATATAAAAACGCCTCATTTTCTCCTCCAGAGCTCTCCGTTTTCTCCTTTTCTCTGAAATTTTGGAGCCTCTTTTCCCTTTTTTCTAACAAAGCTATGCGTGGATACAATAAGGCTGTCGGTCGGCATCCTTATTGCGCCAGTTGATAGCCTTATTCTGTCAGCTGACAGCCTTATTCTATCGAAGAACAGAAAGCTTTCTCCCACTCACCCACAAGAGAAAGAGTCAGATTTGAGCCACTCTCAATGGCGTAGAATAAGAATTTTATTGACTACAACAGTTTTATCATCTTCCCCCATATCCGAAGATAAGAACAAAGCCATACCGAAGAAATGAAAAAAGGTTCTCCGTCACAACTATGTGCAGAGAACCTTTCGTGCGTATCAAATGTGTTCGCTATTTGGCAGGCGTGGCCGCGGCCTCGAACGTGCTACAGGGAAGCGCAGCACTATTGACGAGATTGGCACGCGTGAAGGGCTGCCAGGCGTAACGCACAGAGACAGGATTCTTTACGGCATTGCTCTTCACCACCACTGTTGTACCTTCGATTTGGGCCATAGCAGCATGGTAAACGCCGTCTTCTCCGGCCACTTCGAAGCCTATCAATTTGGGCCCATTCGCTGCCAATCCGTCGGCATGACTGAAACGCAGGCGAAGCGCATCGGCCTGCACACTGACACCTACACACACAGGGCCTTCGGCCTCAAGCGTGTGGCCATAAGTGTGGGAGAGGGCCAAGCGCGCCAAGCGTTCGCCAACAGGTTGCTTGAGGGTGTAGTGAACATCGAGGGAGTCGCCCAAATCCGTTGTTACAGCCATCCACGTTTGGGGTAATTCTGCGGCCAAACGGCGTTGAGAGTCGCGGAAATGCGGCCAAGATGGGCGGTTGAGACTGGAGAGTTGGACAACATAGAAAGGCAGTTGCGGACGGCCAAAGAAGTTGCGCCAACTCTTTTCTAAGAGCGGGAAAAGGCGCTCATGCAGCTCCACGTTGTGAGCATTGGACTCGCCCTGATACCAAGCCACACCGCGGAGGGCATAATTGGCCAGCGGACGCATACCCGCCTCAAACATATAGGCAGGTTCGTAAGGATGGCGCTGCAAGGGATTCTTGCTCTCGCTGATGTTCTGCAACGCTCGTTGGCGCGCCCAAGGCATTCCGAAATCGCCCCGATACCAGTCGCGCAAAATCAAAGGAAAGTCCCACTCCAAGGTATGTCGGTCTATCCAGGATTCGGTTGTCGTGCCGCCCACGGCATTGCAGATGATGCCCACGGGAACTTTCAAACTGTCGGCCAAAGCTGCTCCAAAATGGTAGGCTACGGCCGAAAAACCTTTCAGACTTTCGCGTGAACATTTCTGCCACGGTCCGAGGTGGAGATACTGATGGCGATTGACAGAATCGCAGGCAGCGGCCGACCACTTTACGGCGTTCGTGGCGTAGATAGCGGGCATATTGAAGAAGTGGAGCAGCGTTCGGCTGTCGGCTTGAGCTAAATCGGCGTCTCTGCTGGAGGCTGAAGAAACGGGTAGTTCCATATTCGACTGCCCCGAACAGAGCCACACCTCTCCTATATATATATGGTCAATGACTAAGCGGCGGCTCGGGGCGGATAAGGTTGCTTTGTAAGGACCGCCGGCCGTTTGAGCGGGAAAGGTGAGTGCCCACTGCCCCGCGGCATCTGCCCGACAAGAAAGCGTGCGGCCGCAAAAACTGACCTTGACTTGTTCGCCAGCATTCGCCATACCGCGAAAAACAATTGGTTCATTTCGCTGCATCACCATACCGTCCGTGTAGAGCGGCGGGAGTTGCAAACCGCCGTAATTACCCGTCAGACCGCTATATACGGTCTGAGCGATGATTGCAGCCCCTTCCGCGCTGGGATGGATGGCATCTGCAAAAAGATCGGGACGGGAATAGAGCGGCGCGTGTAGGTCAATCAGCCCAACGTTTGCGGCTTTGGCCACCTGCCGAATATGTTGCTGGATGGCTGCGTGCCAATCGCGCGTTCCGCTACAAAAGCGCGCGTGGCGGTCGAATATGGGCGACATCAGGCATATCCATATCCGCGCTTTGGGATTGGCCGCGCGAAACTGACTGATAAGGCGCAAATAATCGGCATTAAAGTCCTCGCTATAATTCGGCCAATTGCGCGGATCGGTGTCATTGAGGCCGAGATGGATTACTACCATGTCGGCCTTGAAAGCTAAGACCTCTTCATACTCTTTCTGCTTCACGTAGGGCCTATGTCCTTTCTCGAGAAGCGTAGTTCCAGAATGTCCGAAGTTGCGCACCTCGTAGCCATCACCCAACAGGCGTTGCAATTGCGCCGGATAGCACTGAGTTTCACGTTCGGGCAGTCCGTAGCCCCACGTCACACTATTGCCCACGCATGCCACCTTTATCTTGCTCGCTGCAAAGGAGGTGAGCATTGTTAGCAATAGGCTACACAATAATATGATTTTTCTTGTCATAAATATAAAAGATGAGTTTTGTTGCATAAAGCGCCGGCCGTTCAGCACCCTGCTCCCCCCGCGCGGCTGCAATTTTCGGAAAATTCCCCGAGATAAGCAAGCAATTCAGTACTTACATGAATAACAATCGCTTAAAAGCAGACAATGACGGAGGAAATTATAGGAAGGAAAAATAAATATGCTATAAAACATATTTTCAAAATAGCTACTCATAGAAATTATAAATCTTTCTGATTTTTTGTCATATCTATTGGTGCTTCTCTCCTTTTTTCTGTAGATTAGGCCCCGACAATATGTCATCACTTAAATTATATCATCTATGAGACGAAACTTTACTGCTTTATCAGTGTGCTTCTGCTTGTGCCTACCTTTGTTGCAGGCAAGAGCACAAGTGTTGAAGAGTGTTGCGTGTAAGCCCAAAGCAGAGCTACGAGCTGCACAAGCAATCACCACAACAGATGCACAGTATGCTTTGCCAGTCCCGTTGCGAAACATTGCTACAATCAAGCAAGAGGACAATGCAGTGTGCAATCTGTTAGTTAGGCACAAAGCCATCAATGGCGGGGCTTGGCTATTGGCTTCAAAGGAGCGAAATGTGGTTTTCAAGGATGCGTCCAAAAATGGACCTACAGCGTGGAAGTGGACAATACCCGGAGCCACCGTTAGCTCCCAGCAAACGCAGGACGCCTCAGCAAAGTACACCGTTGAAGGCCTTTTCGACTTCCCCACACTTGAGGTGACGACAAGCAAAGGCATAAGCACTTATAAACCTGACTTGAAAATCAAAGCGGGCGGTACTGCTGAAATCACAACGATCGATATGCGCAAGTGGGGATCTACTTACCAGCTGGCCATGCTTCCCTTCAGCGAAGGACTGGAAGTAGGCGGCTGTTTGGGAGGTACTAATAACAAGGGGATTGTTGGAGTAGGAAATTTATTTATGATGGGAAGCGATGATATGTACCTTGATGGTGTCAATGTGTACCTCCATCATAAACCCAAGAAATATAAGGAAGATGCCACACTTGTACTGAAAGTTTGGATGGTGAAACTTCCTGAGGGCGGCGAACTTAAGTTTACTTCGCTGCCCGTTGAAGTTCAGACGATGAAGATGAAGGATATCAAAGCAGACGGCGAGGACGGCGCATGGGCACCAGTAGAGGGCGGCGCAGTGGCAGCCTTCCGTTTTGATGTACCTTTGGATCTCTATGGCAAAGGTTTGTTCTTTATATCAGTAGAAGGCTTTAGCAACGACCCAAGTACAGAGGACTTCTGCATTCTGACGGACCAAATCGGCATTCCCCTTTCTGAAGCTGACGCTAACAACCGCTTAGCGCACAATTCCTTTGCGCGACTAAAGGGCGAGACCGATTACTTGCGCCCCATCAGTATGTACGGCGGTGGCACGGGTAGCTTTGCCATTTGTCCGCTGGTTCGCGTTCCGCTCGAAACCACAGGTATCGGTTCGCTAAGAACTTCTGACAACGCTTCCTTCAAGGCTGTTGTTGCTCAGGACCAACTTCAAATCACAACATCTCAAGCGGGTCGCGTGAGAGTATTGGACTTAGCGGGGAAAACCATTAAGAGCCTCACGGTGAAAGCGGGCATGACCTCACTTCCTATAAGCCAACTGAACCGCGGCCTATACATCGTGGAAGGTCCGCGCGGCGAAAGTTTCAAAGTTATATTCTAATTTATCAGAAAAACATTTAGAGTTATGAATACATTTATTAAAGGTACGTTAGCGTCTTTATGCGCAATGTTTTTCATTGGTGGAGCGAACGCTCAAACCCACCAATGGCAGTTTGTCACTACTGGAGAGGGCAGCACATACGCTATTGAGAAAGACGGCTCCCTTTGGGCCTGGGGCTGGAACGAGAGTGGCCAGCTGGGCATAGGAGGTGGTGCACAAAAGGTATCCGTGCCCACACAGGTAGGTACTGAAAAGACATGGAAATATGCCGTGGCCGGACAATCATACGCCTTCTTCATCAAGACAGACGGCACACTCTGGGCCGTAGGAGATAACACCAAAGGTGTACAAGGCGTGGGCGACGGAATGGGACATAAGACGCCCGTTCAAGTAGGCACAGATACCAATTGGAAAAGCGTTTCTGTTTCGCGCTTCTTCGGACATACCGCCATCGGCATTAAGACTGACGGTACGCTCTGGGGTTGGGGCGAAGGAGAATTAGGAACGCTTGGTTTGGGCAACTATAAGAACCAATCCACTCCTAAACAAATCGGTACCGACACGGATTGGGCACAAGTGACCGTGGGAGATAACACGACGCTTGCCTTGAAGACCGATGGCTCCCTTTGGGGCTGGGGTTGGAATGATAATGGTACACTGTGCGACCTGCCTAAGAAGACAAAGACTCCTACTCGTATTGGTACGGACAACGATTGGGTGCAAGTGTATTCAGTTTCTACAACTGCCTACGGTATTAAAGCCGACGGCTCGCTTTGGGTTTGGGGCTCAGACGATAAAAACATTCTTGGACTCAACGATGAAAACATCACAAAGGTGCAGCAACCTCTCAAGATTAATGCTTTCAAAGAACCGGTAGTCTTTATCTCTGGCTACAGAAACGGTAGAGTCGTGGGTATAGGTTCGGGCGGCGTAGCCACAAAACTATACGCTTGGGGAACAAATGAGGACGGCGCATTGGGCAACGGCACAGGCGTGGCAGTAGATAACCCCACCGGTGGAATTACCTATATAGGCACACCAGTAGAAGTGAAGTTGCCGGCCAACACGAAGGTAACTCAGCTCACTTCGGGCGAGGGCTATTCTATCGTACTTACCGACAAGGGAAAGCTCTACGGCTGGGGCAAAAACAGAGGTGGACAATTGGGCGACCACGCCACAGAGAGCCAGATGACTTTCTCCAGTTTGCCGATTGTTGCAGGGGAGAAAGCTGAGGAAGTTCAAACTACGTTCACGTTTGATGCCGAGAATATTCCTGCATCTCTCAAAGAAGCCAAGGTGCTGATCCTAACTGGCGCGTGGGGCACTGAAGATTTCGCTAAACTCACGGCAGCTATCGGTAACAACTCGGGATTCCCACCAGTAGGCAATACTACGATTGAAAAAGTGGATATGAGTCAGGCCACCATCAAGGCTAAGACCTATCTCTATGTTACTTATGGTGTGAACAACGTGGGTACTTTCCAGGGCTGCAAGGCTCTCAAGGAAGTGGTGATGCCTGCTGATGCTGAGGCCGCTAATTTCGTAAGCTTCCGCTCGGCATTCCAGAATTGCCGCGTGCTGGAAAGCATCGACATGAAGGGATGTAGCAGTGTGCGCAACCTGACGGACGCTTTCTTCGGCTGCGAAAAACTGAAGCGCTGCGACCTCTCAGCTGCCGCTAACATTACGATGACGGAGAGCATGTTTGATCAATGTTCAGAGCTGGAAGAGGTAATCCTGCCTGGAAGTATTGCTTTGCAGAAATATGCTTTTGGAAACTGTTTGAAATTGAAGAAAATCGATTGGAGCAGGTTTACAGGCAAGAAGGCTCCTGTATTTGCTAAAGATCTCTTCCAATATATCACCGACTACAAGGCTATCACGCTCATCGTTCCTGAAGCTGCCTACGAATGGTTTACTGCTCACGCTGATTGGAACAAACTTAACATCGTGAAGGCTACTACTACTGGTCTCTCCACCTTGCAGCCAAGCACCCCCGCTTATGCTGGAAAAGTGTATGACCTGCAAGGTCGCTATCTGACTACTGTTGCCAACGAATCAGAGCTAAACCGCCTGCCTGTAGGTATGTATATCTGCAATGGCAAGAAAGTACTGGTGAAATAAGGAATAAGGCTTAATAGGAGCCCCCTCCATCTCAATGGGGAGCCCCCTCCATCTCCCCCATGAGGGGGAGTGCTCGGCTACCACTTGTAGCAGGATTCTCCAACGGTTTATTGGATTTCCGCTTTTCCGCATTTGGTTCTCCGACGGGTCGGACAAGTCGGACCAGTCAAATATTCAGTCCTCCGACCAGTCGGACCAGTCGGACCAGTCTGAGAACCAAAGCTGAGCACTCCCCCTTATGGGGGAGGTGGAGGGGGCTTAAAAATATCAACAATTTTCTTACTTTTTCCCTTTCACGAAGGCCACAAAATCGAGCACGAAAGGGAGAGAGCACCCCATCCAATCCTCCTGAGCATCAGTTTCCTTATTGCGTCAACGGATACAATAAGGATGTCGGCTGACACAATAAGGAAGCCAGCGGATACAATAAGGAAACTGACGGGCGGGATAAGGCCGAAAACGAGCAGAAAAATGAAAAAAAGTGCGGTTTTTGAGGTGAAAAACCAGAAAATAAGCTTTTTCTCACCCAAAACTATCCTGCAAAATCCTCCGACAAAGAAAAAATTTGGCCGCTCCACTCTTTTCTCGCGCTAAAAGGAAAAATGGATTTGTAAAATAATAAGGCGGTTAAGCAGCATAAAGATAAGAAATTAGAGAAAGGAGATGTAGATTAGAACTATTTTCTTATTTTAGAGGATAACTACGATTATATTTTGGCAAATCTGTATTTATCTGTAATTTTGTGCCACTTTACAAAATTTATTTATGCTTTTTCCACTCAATAGTAAGCACACAAAGAGAAAAAAGAATGGGCCGTTAGCACTCAGCCCTATGTTGTTCATGGTAGGAATGTTTGTGCTCCTATCTTTCATTTGTGGAGGCTTCTCCAAAGTGCCTCTACTCATCGTTTTCATCACTACGTCCGTCTTCTCCCTTTTCACGCTGCACCACACGCCCTTTGAGGAGCGCCTGACCATATACAGTAGGGGCGCTGGGCAGGATAATTTGCTTCTGATGATATGGATCTTTATTTTAGCAGGTGCTTTTGCCGCCACAGCGCGACAGATGGGAGCAGTGGATGCTACCGTCAATCTGTGTCTGCAATTATTGCCGCCGTCGATGCTCCTTCCCGGACTTTTCTTGGCTTCATGCTTCATCTCGATGAGTATAGGCACAAGCGTTGGGACAATTGTTGCCCTCGTGCCTATCGCCGTCGGAATGGCCGGTCCATCAGGGCTGACAGAGCCTATGATGGTGGCCAGCTGCGTGGGCGGTGCTTTCTTTGGCGACAACCTTAGTTTCATCAGCGACACCACTGTGGTGGCCACTCGCACGCAGGGGGTAAAGATGAGCGATAAGTTCAGAACCAACTTTGCCGTGGCTCTGCCGGCCGCTCTCCTCACGTTTGCGCTCTACATGTACTTAGGGTGGGGTACTACGAGCCATATAGCCGTGGGTGCAGTGGACTATTGGAAGATTCTGCCCTATGTGGCGGTCATCATCACAGCCATTCTGGGGCTCAACGTGCTGATAGTGCTCACGGGCGGTATTCTGCTCACGGGTATCATTGGTATTTGGGAGGGCAGCTATGATGTTGCTAATTGGCTTTCTTCTATCTGCGAAGGCATTGGCGGCATGAGCGAACTGATACTCATATCTATGATGGCGGGCGGACTGCTTGCCGTGATTCGTGCAGGCGGAGGTATCACTTGGCTAATCCATAACCTGACGAGACAAGTGAAGGGTGTGCGCGGCGGCGAACTGGGCATTGCCACCCTCGTTAGTCTCACCAATCTCTGCACGGCTAACAATACCGTGGCTATTCTTTCCGTGGGTCCGTTGGCCAAAGCCATCAGTCAGCGCTTCGGTGTAAGTCCGCGCCGCGCGGCAAGTATTCTCGACACCTTCTCATGTGTTGTTCAAGGCATCATACCCTATGGTGCGCAACTCCTCATGGCCGGCGGTTTAGCATCGCTTGCGCCCACGAGCATCATGCCTTTTCTCTTCTATCCCTATATCCTGGCTTTCGCTATGCTTATGAGCATCCTTGTTAGAAGAAAACAAGTAGGTTGATGATATAGAAGGACATATTTTCAAATCAAAGATAGGAAGTAAGAAAACTGTACTTTCGGAAGATAAAAGCAAGGAAAAAACGTTCTTTCTGCTATTTTTCATACAGTTTTCTTACTTCATCAATCAAAAAAAAAGACAAAAGATAATATTTCCTCTAATTTTCTCTACATTTATATTATAATATCCATCAGAAAAAGATTAACTTTGCTAACGGTTTAAGAACGCATAAATAAATTATATTATATAAATGGAGAAGATAGATAATCTAGATTTGCATATCTTAGGTGTTATTACTGAGAATGCTCGAGTTCCTTTCAAGGATGTTGCAGCTGTTTGTGGAGTTTCCAGAGCTGCCATTCACCAACGCGTACAGCGTCTCATCGAAGCTGGTATTATCGTTGGTTCCGGTTATAATGTAAATCCAAAGGCCATAGGCTATAGCACCTGCACTTATGTTGGTATTCGCTTAGAGCGCGGCTCTATGTACAGAGATGTAGCCACAAAACTCGACAAGATACCTGAAATCGTGGAGTGCCATTTCACAACGGGCAACTACACTATGCTGGTGAAACTTTATAGCCACGACAACGAGCATCTCATGGAGCTACTCAACCATAAGATTCAGGAAATCCCCGGCGTAATCTCTACGGAGACTCTCATCAGCCTCGAACAAACCATCAACCGCGAGATACCTATCCCTACAATAAACATTGTGGACAAGAAACCTCGCAAACCTCGCACTCCCCGCAAGAAAATAGAAGTTGCGGATATGGAAGACATCGACTAAATAAAGGGCTATGTACTTCGAAGGTATCCTGATAGGATTTTGTACCTTTCTGATTATCGGCGCCTTTCATCCAGTGGTCATCAAGACAGAGTACTATTTCGGTACACGCCCTTGGTGGATTTTTCTCCTGCTCGGACTCGCTGGCACAATAGGTGCGATATTCATTGAAAGTACTTTCTGGAGCTGTCTCTCTGCAATCACTGGTTTCTCTCTACTTTGGTCCATTCTGGAACTCTTTGAGCAGAAAGAACGTGTTAAGAAAGGCTGGTTCCCGAAGAATCCTAAACGAAAATACTAAGCTGATGGATGAGAGCCCGAGGTTCTCATTCATCAGTCTTTCTTTTCTGACATTCATCACATCTCGCCCCGCAATCAGCATCTGCTTGGCAAATCTTTACTAACAAAAGACGCGGATATCGAGATGCCCACAACTTATATACACATATAATTATGTCCTTCAATATCAACTTAGATTACGACAGCGTAACAGATCATTACCCCAACCACCAAGCTCGGCCCATCATCGGAATTACGGGAAATTTCGGTGAGAATGGTTGTACGCTCGGCGAAGGATATTATAAGAGTCTGGAGGCGGCAGGTGCTATACCAGTTGTCCTACCTCCTACGCAGAACATTACAGAAATTCTCACGCTCCTTGATCGTGTCGACGGAATTCTCTTAAGTGGCGGTGCCGACATCAATCCACTTTATCTGGACACTGATCCTATCCCCGAATTGCATAGTATCAATCCCGAACGCGACCGCTTCGAGTTGTTGCTCACTCGGTTTGCGTTCGACCGCCAAATACCGATACTCGGCATTTGTCGCGGTATGCAGGTACTTGCAGCTGCACTCGGTGGCAGTCTTCATCAAGATATCCGTGTGGCCATGCCTGATGCTCCTCATTTGAAGCACTCCCAAGATGCTCCCCGATACTTGCCCACACATTTTGTTGAGGCAGCAGCGGAAAGCACCATAAGCAACCTGTTAGGTTCGCGCTTTGCGGTGAATAGTTTCCACCACCAAGCCGTCAACGAAGCAGGACCTCATCTACGCGTAGTGGCTCGCAGCGCCGACGGCGTAGTAGAAGCCGTAGAAAGCAACGAGGAGAAAAGTATCATAGGTGTACAATGGCATCCCGAATGCTTTATTCAGAACGGCGATGAAAGTATGCTGCCGCTCTTCCGCTGGTTCATGACGCAGGCTGAGTCCTTCCGCCGCGCCCGCAAAGTACACCAACAGATTTTAACCCTTGACTCGCACACCGACACCCCTATGTTTTTCGAGCAAGGCGTCAACTTCGACCACCGCGACCCAAAGGTGCTCGTCGATCTCCATAAGCTCCAAGAAGGCATGATTGACTCTGTCATCATGGTGGCTTATCTAAAACAAGAAGGGCGCAGCACAAGCGAACTTGAAGCAGCCACCTGCAAGGCGCAGCGCATATTGCAAGAAATCAGAGATATGGTAGAAAATGTGCGCGGAGCTGAGATAGCCTACACTCCAAAGGATGCCCACCGCCTCAAATCTATGGGACGGAAAGCTATCTTCCTCGGAATTGAGAACGGCTACGCTATAGGCCGCGATTTAACAAACGTAGCGCGCTTTCGCAATGAGGGAGTGGTCTATATGACCCTTTGCCACAACGGCGATAACGACATCTGCGACGCCGCATCCCGTTCTAACAACGAACACAACGGCTTGAGCGATTTCGGCAAGCAGGTTGTCGACGAAATGAACCGCGTGGGCATGATGGTAGACCTTTCGCACGCTGGCGAAAAGAGTTTCTACGACGTCTTATCCTATAGTCAGTTGCCGCCCGTCTGCTCCCATTCATCGAGCCGCGCCCTTTGCAATCATCCGCGTAACCTCACGGACGATCAGCTGCGGGCTTTGGCCGACAAGGGAGGCGTTGCGCAAGTCACCTTCTACCACGGATTCCTCCGCGAAGACGGCCAAGCCACAATTAGCGACGTTGTAGCCCACCTGCTCCATATGATAGACGTGGCTGGCATTGACCACGTTGGCATCGGAAGCGACTTCGACGGCGACGGAGGCGTTCCAGGATTGGCTTCAGAGGCTGAAATGCTCAACCTCACCCGCCGACTCATCAACGAAGGCCTTACAAATGCACAGCTCCGCAAGATATGGGGCGGTAACTTCCTTCGAGTGATGAATCAGTGGCAGAAAATATACTAAACAAAAGTTCCCTTTATCTTCTTCATAAAGAAAAACGTTCGGATATGGCTCATCGGAGCCGACAGAACCTAACTATCTATGAAGAATATAAAGGGATTTTTCAATAACTTATATCTATATGAAACTTTCTTTCAAATTCCTCACAACAGCTTTAGCCGTCGGACTGGTAGGTCTGACAAGTTGCAAAAGCAAACAGCAGAACGACGCGGTAAAACCCGACGCTGAACTGGCAAAAGTGCAATTCAACGCCGACAGTGCCTATCAGTACATCGTGGATCAATGTGATTTCGGGGCACGTGTCCCAAATAGCGAAGCCCACGACCGTTGTGCTGATTACATCGTCAAAGCTTTCAAGCGATTCGGACTGACCGTCAACGAACAGAAAACGACTGTCAAAGGATGGGATGGAAAAATGCTCCAGTGCAATAATATCACTGCCAGCTATAAGCCCGAACTCCGTGAGCGCATCGTGATTTGTTCCCATTGGGATAGTCGTCCCTGGGCCGATGCTGATCCTGATTCTTCAAAACATCATGAGCCGGTTATGGCCGCCAATGATGGCGCGAGCGGTGTGGCTGTTATGATGGAATTGGCGCGTCAGATTCATCAGCTCAACCCTTCTGTTGGTGTCGACTTCGTATGTTTCGACTCGGAGGACTATGGTGCTCCCTACTGGGGGCCACAAACCAAGGACGAGAACGATTGGTGCCTCGGCAGTCAGTATTGGGCCAATAACTTACCTAAGGACTACAAACCGCGCTACGGCATTCTCCTCGATATGGTAGGCGGCGACGATGCACAATTTAAGTTTGAATACTACAGCATGCAGTATGCGCAAAACGTTGTAGCAAAGGTGTGGAGCGCAGCACAAAGTGTGGGGGCTGACAACTACTTTTTGCAGCAGGACGGAACGGCAGTCACTGACGACCACATCCCCATGAATCGTATTGCAAATATCCCCACAATCGACATCATCTCCGACAACGGCAACGGTTTCTCCCGTACCTGGCACACCACCATTGACACGCCGCAGAACATCTCTCGCGAGACGCTCAAAGCCGTAGGACAAACGCTCGTGCAAACGCTTTTTGAAGAAAAATAAAAAGCTTTTATTTATCAATCATCGTAACTTCAGAAACAATGACAATAGAAGAATCACAGCAAGAAATTATTGAAGAGTTCAGCGAAATGGACGACTGGATGGATCGCTACCAGCTGCTCATCGACATGGGGGAGGAACAAGCCCCTCTGCCTGCTGAAGAGAAAAACGAAAGTAACCTCATCGATGGTTGCCAAAGCCGCGTATGGATTGTGTGCAACGAACAAAACGGTCGCCTGCACTTCCGCGCTGAGAGCGATGCGCTGATTGTGAAAGGCATTATCGCGCTCCTCATCCGCGTTATCAACGACCACACGCCGCAGGAGATTCTCGATGCCAAACTCCATTTCATCGACGACATTGGCTTACGCGAGCATCTCTCGCCTACGCGCTCCAATGGTTTGCTGGCCATGATCAAACAAATCAACTTCTACGCCTTGGCCTACAAGGCAAAAGGATAACAACACAGAAGGCTCACCCCATCACAAAACAAGGTGAGCCTTCATTGTATCCTTCCTACAAATCGAAAACACTGGATACTATGAAGCACAGTTCATTTCTTGTAAACTCTTTTCGCATTCTACGCGTCTGAGAATCGCACGAAATCCAACTCAGAATTATCCGACTGAAATAACGCAACTATGGAGCGTTCAGTTTCCTTATTGGAAGGATAGTTTTATACTTAAATTCTCATTTTTCTCTTTATTCTGACAAACAGAATAAGGATAACAGGTATGAAGAATATAGAAACCACCGCAGATAGAATAAGGATATTTGAAAATACAATAAGGCTGTCGGCTGACTTCCTTATTGTATTCGCCAACGTAATAAGGAAAATGATGAATAGGCTTATTTTAGAAGTAAACAAGCTTATTGCGTGATGCAATAAGCTTGCTATATTGAAAAACTCAATTGACAATAAAAAAGACAGAAACTATTTGTTCGAAATCAGAAGGGAAAGGGAATTTTTTTTAATTCTCCGACTCGTCGGACCAGTCGGACCAGTCGGACCAGTCGGATAAAGAAGGCTGCTGCTCTTCCTCTCCTCAACTATTTCGTAAAGCCCAATTGTCGGGCAAATTCCCACATCACGATGCCGGCGGTAACACTCACGTTGAGCGAATGCTTAGTGCCGAACTGAGGAATTTCAATACAAGCATCCGAAGCATCTACCACTTGCTGCTGGACGCCCTTTACCTCATTGCCCATCACCAAAGCATAACGGCCGTTGGACGGCAGGGAGATTTCGTCGAGCTTGAGGCTTCCCTCCACCTGCTCAATACTGTAGATGGTGTAACCTTCAGCACGCAATGCCGCCAAGGCCTCTTCCGTTGTGGGATAGTATTGCCAGTCCACACTGTCTTCTGCCCCAAGTGCCGTCTTATGTATCTCCTGCTGAGGAGGACATCCCGTGATGCCACAAAGACAAACGCGCTGCAAGCGGAAAGCATCGGCCGTCCGAAAAACACTCCCCACATTGTGAAGACTCCGAATGTTGTCGAGCACCATCACTACGGGCAATTTCTCGGCCGCCTTAAACTCGGCCACTTCCAAACGCCCCATTTCTTCCACTCTCAGTTTGTGCATGATTTATATCTTTAAGAGGGCAATGCCCAAAACTATTCTGTTCGTCGGTAGATGCCCAAATTTTTGGCTGCAAAGTTAAGTTATTCCTGTTGATAAGTAGTGGAAAAGTCGTTGAAAACTGGTGGAAACACGGCTAATAACCTACTGCCGACAGAAGAGTTAAAGCTATTGACAGTTTTCCACTATATACCACTGTTTTACTCCTATTTTACGCAGCTTTTCCAACGGAAATTGACCACTATAAAAGACCTTTTTTCAGCCGTTCAAAACTTATCCACAGGCTGTGTAAAACCCTCTATAAAAGGGATTGTAACTATTTAATAACAGATACTTATAGTTTGTTTTCAGGTGTGGATATCGGCGTGGAAAAGTAAGCTTTCTTTGTGGATTACATTATTTCCAAATTTTATACAAAAAACTTATCCACCGTTTCCACAGGCAATTATCATCAACATAACTTTCTTTTCTTTTTCTAAGAATAAAAAAAGAAAAAAGAATATATAGAAAATGTTTTGCGTGGTGGATGGTGGAAAACGAGAAATCAATCCTTCTGATTTCTCGGAAAGTGTTGCAGAATCTGATCCCGAAGAAAGCGGCGATCAATGTGGGTATAGATTTCGGTTGTACTGATGCTTTCGTGTCCCAGCATGGTCTGAATGGCGCGCAGGTTGGCTCCGCCCTCCAGCAGGTGGGTGGCAAAACTGTGTCGAAAGGTGTGGGGCGAGATGGTCTTTTGGATACCCGCTTGTTCGGCGTAGACCTTGATGTTGTGGAATACAGTGATGCGCGACAGATGCTTCTTGCGCGCCGCACTGATAAAGACGTAATCTTCTTCGCCAGGTTTGATGTTGATGGAATTGCGGAAAGCGAACCACGACTTTAGTTCGCGAATGGCGCGCTCAGAGATGGGCACTAACCGCTGCTTGTTGCCCTTTCCCGTGACGCGCAGAAAACCCTCATCGAGGAAGAGATCGGAGAGCAGGAGGTTGCAAAGCTCGCTCACACGCAAGCCGCAGGAATATAGCATCTCAATGGCCGCGCGGTCGCGTTGCCCTTCCGGTGTGCTCACATCGATCACTCCTTCGATAGCATCAATCTCCTCCACGCTAAGTACCTCGGGCAAGTGTTTTCCTATCTTCGGCGATTCGAGAAGTTCCGTAGGGTCTTGTTCCAGATAGCCATCGAGAACAAGAAATTTATAGAACGAGCGGACACCCGAAAGAATCCGCGCAATGGAACGTTCGCCAATGCCGACATCCATAAGGGCCGCTGCAAAAGAATGGAAATGTTCGAGCTCCACCTTGAGAAAATCAATCTTTTCATCCTCAAAATAAGTAAAGAGTTTCTCTACGTCGTGGAGATAAGCCTCACGCGTGTTGTTGGAAAGTCCTTGTTCGAGCGTGATATAGCTCTTGTATTTTTTCAGAATACTGTTCATGGATGAAAAGAACGTTGGTGGGCGGCAAAGATACGGATAAATCGTGCGGCAAAGCGAAAAAAATGAAGTAACTTTGTAGCCTAATAATATATAGGCCTATGAAGATACTAATTATGAATGGTCCGAATCTCAACTTGTTGGGACAGCGCGAACCGAGCATATACGGCACGGGAACAATGGAAACCTATATGGCTGAACTTCAAAAGCTCTATCCAGAAGTTGAGTTGGAGTATTTTCAAAGCAATGTAGAAGGCCTCATGATTGATCGCCTACAAGCCACTCTCAGAGACGGCACAAACGGCGTGGTTCTCAATGCGGGTGCCTATACGCATACGAGTATTGCACTGGGAGATTGCATCCGTTCGCTGACGTGTCCCGTTGTGGAGGTGCATATCTCTAATGTGTACCAGCGCGAAGAGTATCGCCACCGCTCCATGATTAGTGCAGCCTGTAAAGGTATTATTGCTGGCTTCGGCCTTCATAGTTACCGCTTAGGTATCGAGGCTCTACTAAAAGATTAAATTTGTTTCAGAAAAAACAAGATAAGGAAGATGAAATACAAGAAGACCAAGATTGTTGCTACCATTAGTGACGCACGTTGCGACGTATCGCTGATACAGAAACTTTATGATGAAGGCATGAACGTAGTACGCCTGAACACGGCTCACCAAGGGCCGGAAGGTATGAAACGCGTAATTGATAATGTGCGCGAGGTTTCTAGCCACATCGCTCTGCTGGTGGATACGAAAGGACCTGAAGTGCGCACAACGGTTTGTGACGCCCCCATCACATTCAAAACTGGCGAAACAGTGAAGATTGCTGGACTGCCGGGGGAGAAGACCACGAAGGAGCGTATCTGCGTAAGTTACCCCGAATTTGTGCGGGATGTGGCTGTGGGTTCGCAAATATTGATTGACGATGGTGACCTCGGACTGCGCGTTACAGAAAAGGCCGACGACTGTGTCATCTGCACCGTGGAGAACGAAGCCACGCTGGGAGCGCGCAAGAGTGTCAATGTGCCGGGCGTGCGTATCAACCTGCCCGCTCTGACGGAGAAGGACCGCAACAACATACTCTTTGCCATCGACTACGATGTTGATTTCATCGCCCATAGCTTTGTGCGTTCGAAAGAAGATATCTTGGAAATTCGCAAGATACTCGAAGAGAAGAAGAGCGATATTAAAATCATCGCCAAAATTGAGAATCAAGAAGGTGTAGACAATATCGAAGAAATTTTGGAAGTAGCCGACGGCGTGATGGTGGCTCGTGGCGATTTGGGTATCGAAGTGCCGCAAGAATACATCCCTGGCATTCAGCGCCGCATAATTGCAGCCTGCATCCGCGCCCATAAGCCCGTTATCGTGGCTACGCAGATGTTGCAGAGCATGATTCGCAACCCACGCCCCACGCGTACGGAAGTGACCGACATTGCCAATGCTGTTTACAGTCGCGCCGATGCTGTCATGCTGAGTGGTGAGACTGCTTACGGCGACTACCCTGTTGAGGCTGTCCACGTTATGTCTACCGTGGCACGCCAGGCAGAACTCGATAATCTGGACGGAGTGACAGCCGACATCGACGTACCTCTCTCTCAGTATCCTACTGTGACGGAATTTTTCGCCAAAGAAGCAGTGATGGCCACTAAGACTATGCAGCTCCATGGTATTATCATGGATAGTTTCACGGGTCGCACAGCGCGCTACGTTTCTTCCTTCCGTGGTCGCAATACGGTGTTTGCACTTTGCTATAAACCCAAGACAGTGCGCCATTTGGCACTGAGTTTCGGTGTTTATCCTATCTATCTGCCGATGAAAACCTTCGGTCACGCCTTCCTTCTTGTGGCGTTGAAGAAACTGATTGCTGAAGGATTGCTCCATTATGAGGACCGCATTTGTTATCTTGGTTCTCACCGCAAAGAACAAAGCACAAGTTTTATGGAGATGAACATCGTGCGCAACCTGCTGGACGAAGAAGAGAAGGAAGTGTATAGAAACTAACATTTGAGGAATGAGTGGCGAGGTATAAGCCCGTTTTTTCGGAGCTTATGTCTTGCAACTTACAACTCGTGTGTAGTAAGAAATAATTCAACTGTGCAACATCATCACACAAACGGAGCAACACAAATACCGCTGGCAGAAACTGACAGCGTAGAGCTGTTGTACGACTACTTGGAGGCCCACTGCACTCCGGAGGATGAATACATGCACCGCCTTTATCGAGCCACCAATACACAGCTCGTGCGGCCGCGCATGGCCAGCGGACACATGCAGGGGATACTCCTGCGGATGATTGCACAAATGGTGCGCCCACAAACCGTACTCGAAATCGGCACTTACTCTGGCTATTCCGCTCTGTGTCTGGCTTCGGGGATGGAAAAAGGTACTAAAATCTATACTTTCGAGGTGAATGATGAGCAGGAGGACTTTACCAAACCGTGGTTTGATAATTCTCCTTATCCGGCCGATATAGAAATGATTATCGGCGACGTTCTGAAGTTGCTCCCCAATATGGATCTTCGTTTCGACCTCGTTTTTATCGATGCCAACAAAAGGGACTACCGCGCCTACTACGACCTTGTCTTTCCGCGTCTCAATCCGGGCGGTGTGATTCTGGCGGATAATACGCTCTGGGATAATCACGTTATCGATCCGGCTTATGATAACGATGTGCAGACAAAGGCTATTAAAGATTTCAATGATTATGTGGTGCAGGACAGCCGTGTGGAGAAAATCATTCTCCCGCTGCGCGACGGACTCACTATGATTCGTAAAAAATAAGACCAATATGGAAACTACCCGTCAACAGAAAATAGACCGCCTGATACAGAAAGAGCTCGGCGAAATGTTTCAACGCCAAACTCAAGCTATGCGAGGCGTGCTTGTGAGTGTAAGTAATGTGCGCGTGAGCCCAGATCTCAGTGTGTGCAACGTTTATGTCAGTGTTTTCCCTTCAGAAAAGGCCGATGAGATAGTAAAAAATCTCAACGACAACGTTCGCAGCATTCGCTACGACCTCGGACAGCGCGTGAGACATCAGCTCCGAATCATCCCCGAACTAAAGTTCTTCAAAGATGATACCCTCGACTACATCGAGCACATTGATGAACTTTTGGGCAACAAATAAGTAGCGACAACCATGTCGTTTCCATTCTACATTGCGCGCCGCTATCTTTTTTCTAAGAAGCAGCACAACGTTATCAACCTTATTAGCGGCATCTCCGTGGTAGGGGTAGCACTGGCTACACTTGCCATGGTTTGCGTTATGTCTGGCTTCAATGGTTTTCAAGACCTCATTGGCAATCTCTTCACTGCCTTCGATCCGCAGCTGGAATTGGTTCCAACGCAGGGCAAGGTAATGGCGGAGGACGATCCCTCGCTCGTGGCAGTGAGGCGCAATAGCAAAGTGGCAGCGGCCACAAACAGCTATGAGGACAACGCCCTCATACTTTTCAAAGGACGCCCTTTGGTGATCATGCTAAAGGGTGTGGACGACAATTTCACAAAGACGTCTGGAATTAAGAATATTCTTTACGGACAAGGGGAGTATTCGCTCCGCCGTGGCAATTTGAATTACGGTATCCCAGGTTATAATCTCGCCCTGCAAATGGGAGGTTTGAATTTCGGGACGTTGCAAATCTGTGTACCTAAAAAGGGCGAGCAAATAAATCTGGCTAACCCGATAGAAAACATTAATGTTGACGATTTGACGGCTTCAGGAATCTGCTTCCAGGTTAATCAACAGAAGTACGACGACAATCTAATGCTTTGTTCTCTGCCCTTTGTTCAAGGGCTTTATAATCAAGAGGGCTGCATCACTAAGTTGGAACTCAAACTCAAAGATGGCGTTGACGAACAAGTGGCTAAAAAGGAATTGCAACAACTGGCGGGGCCACGATTCAGAGTGCTCGATCGCTATGAGCAACACGAGGAAACGTTCAACGTGATGCAGATAGAAAAACTCTTTGCCTTTGCTTTCCTCACCTTCATAGTCCTCGTGGCTTGCTTCAATATCATAGGTAGCGTTTCGATGCTAATTATTGACAAAACAAAGGACATATCTACGCTTCGTCACCTCGGAGCCACCAACAAGCAGATAGTGCACATTTTTCTCTTTGAGGGATGGCTCATTTCCTTTATGGGAGCGATCATCGGCATTGTTCTCGGTCTCATTTTATGCCTTTTGCAGCAGCAGTTTGGCCTGCTAAAGCTCGAGCCAACAGGCGGCGGCAACTTTATCGTGGATGCGTACCCCATCAGCGTTCATGCGCTCGACATTGTGATAATCTTCTTCACCGTCATCATTGTTGGCTTCCTCAGCGTGTGGTATCCGGTGAACTATCTGAGCCGCAAAAGCATGGATTCGCAAGTATAAGCCAACGTTTAGACTTATTGAATCCTATTGTCTAACTCCCCATATTTTTGAATATAAGCACTTGTCTTTGCTGCGTACTTCGTAAATATATCTACCGCTAAATTTAACTGTAGAAGAAAGTATAGCATCTTCTGCTTCTTTGCAAGATTTTAGAATGGCAGCAGGCGATGTACCAGGAGCAAAGTATTGACTATTACAGTTTAGTCCATTTTGTTTGTAAGAGTCATAGTATGCGTTCTTTATTATTTCAACTTCTTTATCATCACTTGATATTGCTGAAGTTAAACCACAATAATAAATTTCAGGTTCTTCATTATGGCTGCATGAATATATAAGGCAGGATAATAATATAGATAATGCAATGAGTAGATAGTTTATGTTCTTCGACATAATTGATTGTTTTAAGTGGATAAAGTAATATTAAAATATGTTGCAAAATTACTTTATTTTGAATTATAAAAAAACTATTTTGAAATAATTGAATAGATATTTGCTTTATCTTTATACTATAAGAAATGCTGTCCTAAATAGATGATAAAATACTACTTGGTCAGTATAAGATATACTATCTATTCAGCGAAAATTTTATGTTATGGATCTATTTCTTATTATTTTTCCTACTAAACTTTAGAATAATATCTACTCCTATCAGCAAAAACATATATTTTGTTGTCACGTTGTCACGGAGGTGTAAACGTATTGATAAATAGTTACTTATAAGTGTGGCAACAAAATTTTATTGTCACCTTGTTGTTATGCTTATAATATGTATCTGCATTGTAATATTCAAGCTAATTTATTATTTCAATATAGGAGAAATCTCTTGTGTCTGCGTTTAAAATCAAAATCATTTTATTAAATGATTTGGCAATAATGGTAAATCTAATTCATTCATTAAACTATCTGATAACCATTTATCTTCTTTTTTAACATAAGGATTTTTCAGCCAGTTCTTAAATGCTGTATTAAAGATTGTGCGGTGTTCACATACTACATAATATTTGTCTAGAATAAGCATGCATGTCGATGATGAAAGCTTTCCCTTTTTAACTTCAGATATTAGCATTTCTCTTAAATGTTTATTTAAACGTCTCGGATTATGAAGAAAAATTACTAATAATGATGCATTTATAGATTCTTTATTTGAATACGTTTTACCAAGAACTTTTCCATCGATCCACCCATATTTTTCTATAATTTCTGTTGCCCGTTGAAAATTAATAGAATCTACAGAAATGAGAAATGCCCTTACATCCTCCTTTTTCATAAATTGGTGTAATGAAGAGTCTCTAACCCCTTGGTCTAATCCGTATATTTCAGAAAGGACTAAGGCTATACTATCTGTAGGAAAATTGGAGTAAGATGTAAGAGACACTTTGGGAGAGAGGGAGTAAGAGCAAAAGAGTATTGTAAAAAATAAAAGAGTAGCAATTTTTTTTATTCTTTTCATATATATATTTTATTATTTCTTAGTAAAAATAGTAAAAGGAAATTCCTATTACAATATGGGTTACTTATTATTTAATAAGCCCTCTTTGAAGATGAATTTATCAGACTATCACCTGGCTCAGGAATTGAAATAACAATAGATTCTCCTTTTCTCACCTGACCTTTAGGATATTCATTCTCTATAATAACTCCGACTTCTATCATTTCTGTAGTTGTTGTTCCTCCTACAATTGGGGACATTTTAGCTTTCTTTATTTCTTTCATTTGGAAAAGATATGACTTAAATGGCTACTTCTTAATATGATAGTTCTTGCTTTTCCTATTTATTAGGGCAGATAGTATACAAAAATATTATTAAATAATTATATATAACTTAATTAAAATATAATATTAATAATAATTAACTGATAGAATACTTTTATAATGCTACTCCTACCAGCAAAAACATATATTTTGTTGTCAC
>NZ_CAUTBW010000022.1:0-39177 GCF_963536905.1 uncultured Alloprevotella sp.
TATTCACTACAAATATAAGAACTTTGGAGCTTACACACTTTTTTAGGACAGTATCCAACTTCCTGTAAAAATCGCCTCGTTTTCGCAAAAAACGCAGCATTTGAAGAGAGCAACACACTTCTGCCATTCGTCAGTTTCCTTATTGCATCGGCGGATAGAATAAGGAAGTGAACTGACGCAATAAGGATGTTGGCCAGCATCCTTATTGTATTCACGAAAACAATCATAAAAAACGCCCTCATAAAAGGCCAACAGAAAGAACTGATACGGAAGCGAAGTTTTCTCAGCCTTTCTCTCACCAACAAAGTAAGAACTATTTTTACAAAAGAATGATTTACTCTCTGAGATTTCGGAGAAACTTTTCAGCCAAGCTAACATGGAAAGAAGCAGACAGGACATGGCAACACTTCCCCCTTTATGTCTCTCTACCCTCTCGGTTTCAAACCATAAGTATTCTTACACAACTCGGCAACGGAAAGCTACAGGCCTATGATTTTCACTTTCTCTCAGAAAAGTGCATCCTCTCTGCCTCTCAAGTGCTTCTATTTGTTTTCATATTACAACACTTTGTAAGATATTTGTCACTATTCCCTATTTTTAAGTAAAATAGCTGTATATTTGCAGGCCTACAATAGGGCAATGTCTATCTCTGCTTTGCCCCTTTGAGGCATAAGATTACAGATTTTTCTCTGTAGCCTCTTGTTTTTCACTTGCATACATCGTTTGCAGGGAGCTAAGAGAATACCTCTTTGCAAACTGTCGAGCCAGAATCGATTAGGTAATAACGTGTTCTTTCTCGCCTCTATATGGCCCCACAAACTGTATCCCGAAAGCTCTCGGGTTCAGACAGATAACTAAATCCCATGATATTCCTTTATAATTTCTTAGCTTTTTTCTTCAGTGCAGTCATGGCTACGCTGATGATACGAGAAATCCTCCGCATAGCCTACCAGCGAAAACTCTTCGACCTTATTGACGGCCGTAAAGTGCATACCGTACAAGTGCCACGCTTAGGGGGAGTGTCCTTCACTCCCAGCATCATCATGAGTATATCGCTCTTGAGTGTCATCGCCTCTATGTTTGGTATCTCGCCCTTCTTTGTAGTCGATGGGCGCACCGTTGCCTACTGTCTCTTTGCCATACTGCTCATCTACAGCGAAGGAATTGCCGATGACCTGCTTGGACTCAGCTACCAAGTGAAATTCTTTTTCCAATTCATTTGTGCTATCGCGCTGGTGCTTTCTCGCACTTATTTCACCTCGCTCTACGGCCTTTTGGGCATCTATGAGATTCCACCACTCGTTGGCTATCTCCTGGCGGTGATTTTCATTGTGGGTATCATCAATGCCATTAACCTTATCGATGGCATAGACGGTCTGGCCTCGGGACTGAGCATGATAGCCCTCACTTTCTTTGGCATCTTTGCCACGCTCTATGGCTACGCTGCTTTCAGTATCATTGCTTTTGCCACACTCGGCGTAGTTGTTCCGTTTTTCTATTATAATGTCTTCGGACGTGCCGAGACAGAGCACAAGATATTCATGGGCGATTGTGGCAGCCAAACCATTGGTTTGATTCTCGGTATGCTGTCCGTGCGTTTCTGCATGTTGGGACACGCTCCAGAAATTCTCCACTTACCCAATACGCTTATCGTGGTGTTCAGTCTCCTCCTCGTCCCGTGCTTCGACGTTATCCGTGTGATGGTGGGACGTATGCGCCGCGGTAAAAGCCCTTTCCATCCCGACAAAACACATATCCATCATAAGTTCTTAGCCCTGGGGTTCACACATCGCCGCACCATGGTGATCATCCTCCTTATTGCTATGGGCTATGTAGTCCTGACACTCGCGCTGAGTTGCATACTCAACATCAACATCGTTGTTCTGATCGATATTCTGGTGTGGACTGCTATGCATCTCTACCTGAACCGAGAGCTAAAAAGAAAAGGCCTCACCCCCTTGCCTCACCCCCTTACCCCTCTCCAAAAGGAGAGGGGAGTGAATACTCCTGTGAAAGACGATGTCGGATAAGAACGGAATACTAATACTATGACTATGAGTTATGTACGATTATGAAACGGCAAATCCGGATAGGTATGGGTTACTAAAAGAATTTGCGCGCAAGAATCGCGCAGGGATGACGCCGTGCGAAAAGGTGTTGTGGGAAAAACTCAGAAAGCTTTCTTGTGGCATAAAGTTTCGCCGACAACACCCCATAGCCGACTATATTGCCGACTTCATTTGCTTGGAAAGAAAACTCATCATTGAAGTGGACGGAAAATACCACGAAAGCCCCGAACAAAAGGCTCATGATGAACTACGAACCCACGACCTCGAGGCCTATGGATATACAATCCTACGATTCACAAACGAAGACGTTACCTACCACCTACAAACAGTCATCAACCACATAAAAGACTACGTCTTGAACAAATAAACTGACACCTAACAACCACATAAAAACAGACACACCCAACAAAAATACACACTCCCCTCTCCACGGGGCGTAGTTACCTCGTATAAGCATAGTTAGCACCAATAAAACACCACTTTTATAAAGACAAATGCCCACCAACAACCACATAAAAACAAACACACCCAACAAAAGTATACACTCCCCCTTCCGAAGGGAGAGGGGTAACAGCATGTCACCCAACAACCACCACATAAAAATAGACACACCCAACAAAGGCATACACTCCCCTCTCCCCTTGGAGAGGGGTAAGGGGGTGAGGCTCACGTTCCTCCTCATCACCATCCTCTTCTTCATGTGGGGTTTTGCCCACAGTATGTTGGATGTACTCAATAAGCACTTTCAAGTATCGCTCAATATCTCCATGACGCAGGCAGCACTCGTGCAAAACGCCGTGTATGGAGGATATTTCTTGATGGCCATTCCAGCAGGGAAGATCATCAGCAGATTCGGATATAGAGCCGGCGTCCTCACGGGACTCGTACTCTTCTCCCTTGGAGCACTACTCTTTGTTCCCAGTAGCTTACTGAGCAGTCCGCTCCTCACGTTCTATTTCTTCGTCTTCTCCCTCTTCGTCATCGGCTGTGGCCTTACCTGCCTCGAAACATCGGCCAATCCGTACGCCACAGTATTGGGCGACAAAGAAGGAGCAGAGCGACGCATCAATTTCGCCCAATCGTTCAACGGCTTAGGGTGGATTCTCGGCCCGCTCGTAGGTCTATTTCTCTTCCGAGAGGGAGCAGAAAACAACGACGTTGTCATCCCCTACGCTGTCATAGGCGTGATAGTCCTCTTTATGGCAGTAGTTTTCAGTAGAGTTCCCCTACCAGAAGTAGGAACAGAGAACGATGCAGCAGAAGAAAACGCAACGAAAGCCCGCACCCTTTGGCAACACCGCAATTTTAAGTTCGGCATCCTCGTGCTGATGCTCTATGTGGCCGCACAAACAGGAGTCAACAGTTTCTTTATCAACTACACCACCGATCCCGCTGTAGGCATCTCCACCACTACAGCCACCCTGCTCCTCGCCTTTGGCTGCATGGGTCTCTTCATGGTGGGCCGCCTCTGCGGCAGTTGGCTCATGAGTCGCATCCGCGCCGAACGCATCTTGACCTTCTGCGCCTTAGGTGCCACCCTCGCCACGTTCGTCATCCTGCTCACGGGCGGCATGATAGGCACAGTTGCTCTCTTCTTTGTCTATTTGTTTGAGAGCATCATGTTCCCCACCATCTTCGCCCTCTCTATTCGCGGACTGGGCAGCAAGCAGACAAAGCAAGCCAGCAGCTATCTCATCATGAGCATCGTAGGCGGCGCAGTAGCCCCCACTATCATGGCCTTCATCGGCGAACGTTCAGGCTTGGCTCAAGCCTTTATCGTCCCCCTCATCTGCTACATCGCCATCCTGCTGTATGGTATGAAATATAAAACACTGAAATAAGTAACAACACATAATGCAAGCCATTATCCTTGCGGCTGGTATGGGCCGCCGTCTGGGGGAATATACCCGAGACAACACCAAATGTATGTTACCCGTCAATGGGGAGCGTCTCATCGACCGCGTACTCGGTCAGCTCTCACAACTGGGACTGAGCCGCGTTGTCATTGTTGTGGGCTACAAAGGGCAGAACCTTATCGACTACATAGGCCATCGCTACGACGACTGTCTCAAGATTGAATATGTCAACAACCCTGTCTATGACAAGACCAACAATATCTATTCGCTCTCACTTGCCAAAGATAAATTGCAGGAGGACGACACGCTACTCATCGAATCAGACTTGATTTTCGACGATAGCCTCTTCCGCATGATTCTGGATAATCCCTACCCCAACCTCGCCCTTGTGGATAAATACGAGACTTGGATGGACGGGACAATGGTTCGCATCGATGAGGACAACAATATCGTCAATTTCATTCCTAAAAAGGCGTTCAAATATAAAGATGTAGATAGCTACTACAAAACGGTCAATATCTACAAATTCTCCCGTGAGTTCTCGCAAAACAAGTATGTCCCCTTCCTCGATGCCTATAGTAAGGCACTGGGAAACAATGAATACTACGAGCAGGTGTTGCGCGTTATCACCTTGATTGATAATGCAGAACTGAAAGCTCTACCCATTACTAACGGGGCTAAATGGTACGAAATAGACGACGTACAGGATTTGGATATTGCTGAAACATTGTTTGCCGACAAAGACGAGTTTATGTACCGCTACAATATGCGGTTTGGTGGCCACTGGCGTTTCCCAAAACTCCTCGACTTCTGTTATCTTGTCAATCCCTATTTCCCGACGGCGCACATGAAGGATGAGTTGCGCGCCAACTTTGACATTCTGCTTTCGGAATACCCCAGCGGAATGTATGTCAATAGCCTCATTGCGGCCAAATACTTTGACATTCGACAGAAATACACCGTGGTAGGAAATGGTGCGGCCGAACTTATCAAGAGTTTGATGGAACGCGTGGAAGGCCGCATCGGTGTGGTCTATCCCACCTTCCAAGAATACCCCAACCGCAAGGAGCAGACGGAGATTATAGGTTTCACGCCCGATAATGACGATCTCACCTATACGGCCGATGATCTTATCCGCTTCTATGCCGACAAGAAGCTATCAACGCTCCTACTTATCAACCCCGATAACCCCAGCGGCAATTTCATCCCAATGGTCGATGTGCTGCGCCTGGCCACTTGGTGTAAGGAACGCGATATCTTCTTCGTGGTCGATGAAAGTTTTGTGGATTTCAGCGAGGACTTCCGCAACAATAGCTTGCTCCACAACGAGATTCTCCAGGCTTATCCCAACTTGGCCGTAATGAAGAGCATCAGCAAGAGCTATGGCGTTCCAGGTCTGCGCCTTGGAATTTTGGCCAGCAGCGATGAAGCGCTCATCAACTGGATGAAGCACGATGTGAGCATTTGGAATATCAATAGCTTTGCGGAATTCTACATGCAAATCTTCGGTAAATATCAGAAGGATTACGACCGCGCGTGCCAGAAGTTCATAGCCGAACGCGAACGCTTCATGGCGCGCCTCACGGACATTCCTTTCCTCCGCGTTATCCCGAGCCAAGCCAACTATTTCCTCTGCCAGGTTACAGAAAAATACACCAGCGAGGAACTCACACGCCGTCTACTCATGGATTTTAACATCCTTATCAAGGACTGCGACAATAAAGACGGACTGAAAAACAAAAACTATGTGCGCATCGCTGTGCGCGACCAAAAGGACAACGACACACTTGTCGATGCACTCAAAACACTGTAAGGAATGAATATCTGCATCTGCGGTGGAGGAAATCTCGGCCACGTTGTCCTCGGCGTCTTAGCTGCACATCCTCAGAACCGCGTCAGCCTGCTAACAAATCACCCCCAGCAATGGGCAGATACTGTGATGGTGACCGACCCTAACGGAAAGCAGTATGTTGGAAAAATTGTGCAGATTACCAATCGGGCAGAAGATGTTATACCTCATAGTGACATCGTTCTGCTCTGCCTCCCCGGTTTTGCCATTCGCGAGGAACTGGAGAAAATTCGCCCCTATCTGTCGGCCACTGCCGCAGTGGGGAGCATCGTTTCCAGTACGGGATTTTTCTTTGAAGCCCAACGCCTGCTGCCCAAAGAGCAACCACTATTTGGCTTTCAGCGCGTTCCGTTCATCTCCCGCACCACAGAATATGGTAGAAGTGCCGAACTGAAAGGCTACAAGCCGTTGCTCAACCTTGCCGTAGAGCAAACAGCCGACAAAGAGGCTTTGCGCCTCACTATCGAGCAACTTTTCCACACTCCCACGCAGTTGTTGCAAAGCCACTATGAGGCAAGCCTCACCAATAGCAACCCCTTGCTTCATCCCTCCCGTCTCTATATGCTTTGGAAGGACTGGCACGAAGGCATTGTTTACGATAAGAATCCCTATTTCTACGCCGATTGGACACTGGAAGCTGCTCAACTATATATAGATATGGATGCGGAGTTTCAAACATTGCTCCGCACACTCCCCGTACGCCCCGAAGCCATTCCCGACGTACTCACCTACTACGAAAGCCACGATGCAGCATCGCTGGCACATAAACTCCGCACCATCCCCGCCTTTCAAGGCATCCTTTCCCCTATGAAAGAAGTGGAAGGAGGCTTTCTCCCTGATTTCCACAGCCGCTACTTCACCGAGGATTTCCCGTTTGGTATGCGTTTCATCATTGAGCTGGCTCAAGAAAAGGGAGTTCAGATTCCAAAGATGAAAGAAGTGTATGAATGGGGGATAAATAGGGCAGATTAAAGTTTGAAGAACTCTGTGTCAAAAGAAAAAAATAGTCAGAAAACATTTGTCGAAAACAGATAAATAAATGTTAAACCCTAAGGTTTAGTTGCAACTAAACAATAATATGAGTACTTTTGCTCTTGAAAGAATAGAAGCTGTAGTAGGTCGTCAAAGATTCGACAAACTGTTTGTAGATGAAGTCTGCCCCTTCGATGAATTTGAAAATAACATTGAAGCACAATATCGTAAAGAAATTCCCTCTCTATATGCCATTATGAACGATGTAGCAAATCTCAAATCAGTCCCTTACACCAAGTTTCATCCCTATGATAGAGGTTTTCCACGCGAATATGAAATTAAGACAAGACACCTCCGTGTATATGCCATAGAACAAGAAGGTGGAAAAATAATTGTAATTGGAGGCACAAAGGCCAATCAGAAGAAAGATCAAGCTAAGTTCCGAAGCATTAAAGAAAAATATATTTCTTTTTTGAAGAAAATCAAACGACTATAATTATGAAACGAGAAGAACTCCTACATAGCCCCGAATATTGGACAACAAAAATACAGATGGAACTCTATCGACAGATGGAGAGTTTCATGAAAGAAAAACATCTGAACAAATCACAATTAGCGGAGTTTTTGGGATGCAGTAAAGGCTACGTTTCTCAGCTCCTTTCGGGCGACTACGATCACAAACTCAGTAAATTCGTAGCACTCTCATTAGCCATCAACAAAATTCCAAAAATTGTTTTTACAGATTCTGAAGAATATATAAAGGTTGACCAACAAAACTTTTATGTTCAAAATAAAATCAGCACAACAAGTTTCGCAAAAGCATTTACCACTGCTGATGAATCCAATGTCATAAATGCTGCCTGAACAATGAATACTATTCCCTATAGAATACACGAGATCAAGACAACTCAATTTGCTACATTCCCTGAGAAATACATCAATGGAGGAGAGGTCTCTATCTCTACAACTTTTCATTTTGCACTGAAGAAAGATATCCCCAATGTACTCTGTTCTGTAGAAGTCAATTACAGTCAGGACGAAAATCTGCTACTCATAGCACAAGTTGACTGTGTTTTTGCCATCGAAAAAGATGCCATGAGCAACTTACAGCAAGAAGGCAAAATCTCCGTAACATTTCTACGCTATCTTGGAACAATCGCCACAGGAACATTAAGAGGTATCATTCACGCTAAGACTGAAGGTTCTGTTCTCAACGGACTTGTTCTTCCTCCTTTGAATCTTAACAAAGTTATTAATCAAGATTTCATCTTTGATAAATCAACTGAAGTAGCCAAATAGCAGGATATTTCCTACTCACGGTGATGTCAACTACTTTTCCTTCTTCGCCTCACTTGTGATCGTGAGATATACTACCGCAGAATATTGATTCCTTTTGGTTTACAACTTGACATGAAAGAGGTGAAGAAAACTATAAATCTAAATATATGAAACCCATCAGTACCGTTGAAGAGTTCAAGCAGATACAAATTGATATTCTGCTTGCTGTCGACAAGTTTTGCAATGAGCACAACATAAAGTACTCACTGGCTTGTGGGACACTACTCGGTGCCATTCGCCACAAAGGATTCATCCCCTGGGATGACGATATAGATATTTATCTCCTTCGAGAAGACTACAATAAATTAGTCACTGCTTTCCCCTCTCTTTTAGACGAGAAATACTCCCTTAATTCTCTCGAAAGAAATCCGCTTTGGAATCGCCCCTACGCCAAAGCTTTCGACACACGAACAATAGAAGTGGAGGCAGTCAAAAGCAATATTCCAAACATGGGAGTAGGCATCGATGTTTTCCCTATAGACGATGTTCCCGATGATGAAGCTGAATGGGAAAAGTTCGACAAACGCCGCCGTTTCCTACAAAATTGTTATACGCTAAAAACCTTGGCTTGGAGAAAGGAACGCTCTTTGAGCAAAAACCTCTTCGCCTCATGCGCCAGCCTCTTATTGTCGCCTTGGTCGTTCCGCAAATTAGCCAAAATCATAGATAGATATTGTCAAAAGCACAACGGAAAGGGCTACAATCATATCTTTGAATGTTGCCTAGGAAGAATCTGCCGCCATAGCTTCAAGAAACAGGACATGGAACAAGTCGTTGACATTCCTTTCGAACAATACACGTTCAAAGCAATGATTGGCTACGACGACTACCTAACCTCCACTTATGGAGATTATATGCAGCTCCCACCCAAAGAAAAACAAGTGAGCCACCACGTCTTTGAGGCGTATTGGAAATAGAAAGCCACAAAACGCAAAAAAATATGCGTTTGTAATCTTTTCCGCTTAAAACAATACAGAGACTCAAGTACTATTTAATCATAAGAAAAAAGGAAAGTACTCCTTGAATACTATTATGTTCCTCCAATCTTTGATACATAGTTTTTTTTCTGGCAGTAAGAGGACAAAAGCTGTAAAAACGAATATTATAGGTTCTCTCTTCGTCAAAGGAATTAGCATTTTAATACAACTCTTATTAGTTCCCATGACTCTTGGGTACGTAAATTCTGAGATGTATGGAATTTGGCTAACTCTTTCCTCTATTATCATTTGGCTTAACTTCTTTGATATCGGATTTACGCTTGGATTAAAGAACAAACTTGCAGAGGCCATAGCTACACAAAACTGGGAGAGAGGAAAGAGTCTAGTATCAACGACCTACATCATGATGCTTGCAATATTTGTTCCGCTTTGCTTCATTCTTGAAATAGTTGTTCCTTGCGTAAATTGGGCGGCATTTCTCAATGTCAGTACGCAATATAATACTGAAATAACACGCGTAATGTATGCATTGGTAGCCTTTTTCTGCTGTCAAATGATAGTAGGAGTGATCCCTGCTGTTGCTGCAGCTTATCAGAAAGTAGCGCTATCTTCCTCTTTTACAGTGATTGGTAATTGCCTATCATTGGCAGCCATATTCTTACTCACAAAATTCTGTCCTCCGTCTCTTTTGAGTCTTGCTTTTGCCATATCTATGATGCCTATCGTGGTTATGATTGTAGCATCTATCATCTTGTTTACTACAAAATTTAGAGCTGTTGCTCCTTCTATAAAAGCTTTTAAGAAAGAGCATATTCATAGTCTTTTCAGCTTAGGCTTCAAGTTTTTTCTGCTGCAACTTCAGGTTGTTATCCTCTATCAATCAACCAATATTCTTATATCTAACGTATCTAGTTCCCTAGATGTTACATCTTACAATATAGCCTATAAATATCTGAGTATTGCTGAAATGATTTTCATCATAGTCTTAGGGCCTCTTTGGCCTGCATTTACCGATGCCTATACAAAGAAAGATTACACATGGATGAATAACGTTTATAAAAAAATGATACTCTTGTTCATGGGAATTACGCTTCTCATGATTTGTTTAACGATAATATCCCCCATAGTTTACCACATTTGGGTTGGCAATAAAGTTTCCGTCTCATTCTCCTTAACGTTGGCCGTTGGAGTTTACTTACTTTTGCTCAGTTGGTGTTCGCTTCAGACATATTCTTTAAACGGTATGGGAACAATAAAACTACAAACATACGTTGCCACTGCAGGACTAATTATACACATACCGTTAGCTCTTTATTTAGGGCGGACTTTTGGAGTTTTAGGTGTAATCTATTCGCTTATAATTATACATATCCTCTATACAATTATATACACTCTGCAACTTAGAAAGATACTGACTCAACGTGCAAAGGGTATTTGGCTGAAATAACACTTTCTTCGGATCATCGGCATGCTTAATAAACTCTTTACTTTTTTATTGCTAGCGCTTCCTATCCTTGATGTGTATGGTATTGGCATTACAGGATTTTCCATAGGAAAAATACTCCTACTGCTTGTTTCACTCATATTGGTCATTAAAGATAGGCTGAACATAAAATTATACTTCAACAAGTTCTTTATCATACTGCTAACTCTCTTAGTTGTTGTTTCTTTCATTCTCAATATATCTGAAGATTGGTTTAGCATAAAAGACTATATACATAAACTAATTGCAATAGGAGGTTTCTATTTCACTTTGTGCTTAGCCCTTCAATACGTAGATTGGGATAGAGCTCTGAAATACTACAAGATTCTTGTTTGGATATGTAGCATATTTTTCCTCATTCAATTCTCTGCTTTCTATTTTGCAGAAATTAGGATTATAGGTATTATCCCTCATATACCACTCGCCATAGACCGATCTTCTGCAGAAATCATTGAGATACAAGAAAATCTAAGTCGTTTCACTTCTTTTTTCCTTGAGCCAGCACACTTTGCCTATTACATCGCTATATATTACATTATTTTAGCCTTCCGCGAAGAAAATCCTTTTACAAATAAAGAGTTTCTGTTTCTCTCACTCGTGCTTCTCCTTCTACAATCAGGAAATGGATTGATGATTATGGGAGTAGTCGTGATTATTTCTACTTTTAAGATTCTTCTCTCCAAACAAAGCAAAAAGGGAACTAACATATTTATCGTCTTACTTCTTTTTATCGTTGGAGGTATTACCTTTTCTCATTTTTCCAACAATGAAGCGGTTAATAAGAATCTAGGCCGTATCAATGAGATATCATTCAATCAAGACAATAAAAAGGGTTCTTCAGGCTATCAGCGAATCTTTTCTGGATATACGTTTCTTTCTGAAGTGGAACAAGACAAATTATGGCTTGGCTTAGGTCTAGGTAATCAAAATGCCTACTATCACAGCCATGATATGCCTACTTTTAGATCCGAAATAACAAATGCGGACTCACAATATGTCTACTTAAATTCCATTCAGCTCATCATTGCTTGGGGAGGCGTTGTTTCCCTTCTTTTCTTTGGTCTATATACATACAGATTAACTAAGAACAATACTCTTACAGGTAGAACTATGATGATAGCTTTCATCATTTCATGCTTTATTGCTTCTGGTCTTTTTGGAACATATATGTTGTTCTTTCTTTTATTCAGTATCCACTATCAAAGAGTTCGAGCACAACAAATATCTTAATCTCTCCGCATGAAAGTTATTTTCTTATCAGGATTGTATCCAAAAGCCATAGAAGGCCTTCTATCAGAAAATTGCAGAAACAATTATCTACAAAATGCACCTAATGAGTTTCAATGGGGCATTGTTGATGGTTTGATCCAAAATAAAGTTTCTGCCTTAATACTTTCCTGTCCGTTCTTAGGTACTTATCCTCTTCACTTTAAACTAAGACGAGTTCCTGAATATAGGGCCTCATTATCTAAAGAGGTGCAGTTAGTGAGCATAGGCTATAACGCCATTATGGGGTTAAAACCATTGTCTATCGAACGGCACATCCGCAAAGAAATAGAAGCCTACATTACTGATGACAATGAAGAATACTTCATTATAGCTTATAGCACCATCAGCTATATGCTTGCTCCTATCATTAAAATAAAGGCATCACATCAGAACGTGCATCTTGCTACCATTGTTACAGACTTGGTTGACAACGCGCTACTTTTCAAAGACAACCAAAAATATCCCAAACGTTTCTTCATCAATAGAGAAATAGAAACCATTAAGGAACAATACTCACACATTGATAAGTTCATTTTGCTCTCAGCGGCCATGACGGAAAAAATTCCAGCGGCCATTGGCAAGAACAAAGTTCTCGAAGGAATTTGGCACGAGAGCGACATACAAGCCTCTCAAAATCTTACTGATATAAAATTAGATCAAAAAACAATCCTTTACGCTGGAACAATCCAACCTTTTGCTGGAATCAATGATTTTGTAGATGCTTTTGCAAAGACTTCAAATCCAAGCTACAGACTCATCATTTGCGGAGCAGGTTCTAGCGAAGCCTACATACAACAAAAAGCAAAAGAAGATTCTCGCATTATTTTCAAAGGACGACAACCCCATCAGTATGTAATTCAATTACAAAGAGCTGCAACATTAGTTGTAAATCCACGAAAGCCAGACGAAGAAATCACACGCTATTCTTTCCCCTCAAAGACCATTGAATATCTTGCATCGGGAACGCCTATGATGGGCTACCATCTTGAGGGTATTCCATCAGAATACTACACTCACATGTTTACGCCTACGGATTTATCCATTGAGGCAATGGCGCAGGAAATCGACCATGTGTTATCTCTGCCAACACATATCTTAAAAGAAAAAGGAGAAAAAGCACAAGCCTTTATCCAAAGTGAGAAGAATTCAAAAGCCCAAGTTGGAAAAATTTTAAGATTCTTGCAAGAATAGAATGATTCTTATAGACTCTTTATACATAAATGCTGGAGGAGGACTCGTTCTGCTGGAGTATCTCGTTGAGGAGTTACAAAAGCAAAAAAAAGAATTCTTCTTGCTGACGGATGAAAGATGTGGCAGCCAATTTAGACGATTACCACACCAGCAAAGTCTAAAGGCGACCATGCGAGGACGCAGAAGATTCTATCAACAACACTCTCGAGAGTTTTCGGCAGTGCTCTGCTTCGGTAACATTCCTGCTCCTATCAAACTTGAAGTACCTGTATATACCTATTTCCACAATATCTCGCTACTCACACTCCAAGGGTTTTCTCCAAAAACATATTGGAAAGCATGGTTGAAGCGACAAGTATTTAGATGTCTCAAAGGCAACACCAATTATTGGTTGGTACAAACTCAGAATACAGCCTATCAACTGGAACAGCACCTAAAAGAACCACCAGAAAAGATTTCACTCTTCCCTTTCTTCAAGATTCCTGAGAGTCTATACAAATGTGCAAACCAACAAACGCGACAGGACTACGCGCTGATCGGTGCATACTATGGAGGAGCAAAAGGCCATGATGCACTGCTTGAGGCGTGGAAGATTCTCCACAAGAAAGGAATCGACCGAACTCTACATTTGACGATAGGACCAACAGATACCGCATTCTTGGGAAAGCTGCAAAAAGCAAAAGAAGAGGGAGTACAAATCATCAACCATGGGTGCATTCCTTTTGATGACGTGGTCAGCATCTATGGAAAATGCAAGGCGCTTGTCTATCCTTCCCATGACGAGAGTTTAGGATTAGGACTCATAGAAGCAGCAACAGCAGGATGCGACATTATAGCATCCGACCTTCCTTTCACTCACGCAGTTTGCAGCCCAACGGCGGTCTTCAATCCCTACGATGCTAACGATATAGCAAGGGCCATCGAAGACTACGAACAGAACCCTCTTCCTCATTCCACACTAAAGATTAAGAACAAAATCAACGAACTCATCAAGTTGATTTATAGCAACGACTAACGAAAGTCAGCACAATGTGGAGGCTGAGAGAAACCCCTCTTTCTCTATCTTTAGTATTTACAAGAATATCTCATGCAACATTGATAAGGGAAATTTCAGTCACATACTATCCGTTCAAAACTGCCGTCTCTTTCTGACTTTTAGCCTGCTTCTTACACCTCTTTAAGACCAAATTTTCCAGTATAACTACTTAGCCAAAAATACAATAAGGATGTCAGCTGACACAATAAGGCTATCAGCTAACGCAATAAGGATGTCAGCTGACGCAATAAGGATATTTTTTGCTACAATTATCCTCTCTTTTTGAACATATACTCAATAAAACAACAATACTAAATTAAATTTACCATATCTATGTCCGTTTTCAAAGACAAAGTGCTGTTAATCACTGGTGGAACTGGTTCGTTCGGCAATGCCGTACTTCGCAGGTTCCTTCAATCCGACATCAAGGAAATCCGCATCTTCTCCCGCGATGAAAAGAAGCAGGATGATATGCGCCACATGCTTCAGAATCCGAAAGTGAAATTCTACATCGGCAATGTGCGCAATAAGGAATCGGTCGACATCGCTATGTCGGGCGTCGACTATGTCTTTTCCGCTGCTGCTTTGAAGCAAGTACCTTCGTGCGAGTTCTTTCCGATGGAGGCTGTTCGCACGAATGTAGAAGGAACCAATAATGTGTTGCTCTCGGCCATCGAACACGGCGTGAGCAATGTTGTGGTTCTTTCCACCGACAAAGCGGCTTATCCCATCAATGCCATGGGTATTTCCAAGGCGATGATGGAGAAAGTGGCCATTGCCAAAGGGCGCGAATTGGGCGAAAATGCTAAAACCACCATTTGCTGTACACGCTATGGCAACGTGATGGCGAGTCGCGGATCGGTCATTCCTCTCTGGGTGGAACAGATGGAGGAGGGAAAACCCATCACCATTACCGACCCGAACATGACGCGCTTCATGATGACGCTCGACGACGCGGTAGACCTGGTTATCTATGCCTTCTCTCACGGTCACAACGGAGATCTCTTTGTCCAGAAAGCTCCTGCTGCCACGCTCTCCACGCTGGCTGAGGCTCTGAAGCAGACTTACGTCAAAGTGAAACCCGAATATGGTGAGACAGAGGTAAAGGTCATCGGCACGCGCCATGGCGAAAAGCTCTACGAGACTTTGGTGACGCGCGAGGAAATGGCGCGAGCTATCGACATGGGCGACTACTACCGCATTCCCTGCGACACGCGCGACCTGAACTACGACAAATTCTTCCAGGAGGGGGATGAAAAGGTGTCTCAGATTGAGGACTACCATTCTCACAATACGCGCCGCTTGGATGTGGAGGGCATGAAGGAGCTGCTCCTTAAACTGCGCTTCATTCGTGAGGACTTGGGGCTTCAAGAACGCGCCAAGGCTCGAGATATTCGCAGCGAATAGGCAGAAGAAGCAGCATGTGAGCTTCTCTTGAATGAGAAAAGATTTTTCTCACTGGTCGGATCTTTCTAACTCGGCCGACCTCTTCGAGAGCCAAACAAGAGGAGCGTCAGATAGGCTTCTGCTACCGTGAGACAGAAAAGTCTCAGAAACTAATCAAACCACACATCACAATGAAGATACTTATCACAGGTGCAAAGGGGTTCGTTGGGCGGAATCTTTGCTGTACTCTCCAAAACATAAAAGCGGGGAAAGACAGAACTCGGCCAGCTCTACATATCGAAGAAGTCTTTGAGTACGACATCGACACCGAACCTGCACTCCTAATTTCTTATTGCCAAGAAGCCGACTTTGTTTTTAATCTTGCAGGGGTCAATCGTCCGAAAGACCCAGAGGAGTTTATGAAAGGAAACTTCGGCTTTGCCACAACGCTCCTCAACACCTTGAAGGAGTTCGGCAACACCTGCTCCATCATGCTATCATCTTCTCAGCAAGCATCTCTGACGGGCCGATTCGGCAATTCGGAATACGGACGTTCAAAGAAAGCGGGCGAAGATCTCTTCCTCGACTACGCTGCAGAAACTGGGGCTCAAGTGCTCATCTACCGCTTTCCAAATTTGTTTGGAAAATGGTGCCGCCCCAACTACAACTCTGCGGTGGCCACTTTCTGCAACAACATTGCCAACGACTTACCTATTCAGGTGAACGACCCAAATGTAGAACTCGAACTGCTCTACATCGACGACCTCGTACAGGAGATGCTGGACGCCCTGGAGGGGAAAGCGCACCGCTGCGAGTTTGAAGGGCTCGAGGTCCTACCGCTGTCCAACGGTCGCTACTGCTACGCACCCATCACACACAAGGCCACACTCGGCGAGATAGTCGAACTCCTCAATGCCTTCCATGAGCAGCCCAAAACGCTGATGATGCCCGAGATTCCAGACAACTCCTTCGCAAAAAAACTCTATTCCACTTATCTGAGTTACCTGCCCAAGGAAAAAGTGGCTTTTCCGCTGAAAATGAACATCGATGCGCGCGGTAGTTTCACCGAACTGCTCCACACGCCGCATTGCGGACAAGTCAGCATCAATATATCTAAACCGGGCATCACGAAGGGCGAACACTGGCACAACACTAAGTGGGAATTCTTCATCGTTGTTGCTGGCCACGGCCTCATCCAGGAACGCAAGATTGGAACGGACGAAATCATAGAGTTCGAGGTGAGCGGCGACAACATCCAAGCTGTCCACATGCTCCCAGGCTATACGCACAACATCATCAACCTTTCAGAAACGGAGAACCTTGTCACAGTGATGTGGGCCAATGAGATTTTCAACCCGAATCACCCTGATACGTTCGGAGAACCTGTTGTAAAACAAGACTAACTCCTCTCTTGCTTCATGGAAATCAATGATAAACTCTTAGACGAGTTACAAAAGAAGGCCCAAGCTTCGGAGCGCCGACGCGCGGCTATGGACCTCCGCAACGATGCCAACGAGCAGTCGCAACGAATGCTCAATGCACTCGAACCTGGAACCATTGTGCCCATCCATCGCCACCCCACAACCTCTGAAACCTGCCTCCTGCTCCGCGGTCGGTTAGATGAGATTTTCTACGATGATAATGGCAACGAAACAGCGCGCCATCATTTCAATACGGCCAACGGAGTCTACGGCCTACAAATCCCAGCTGGTCAGTGGCATACCATAGAAGTTTACGAACCTTCTGTTATTCTTGAGGTAAAGGCTGGTCCTTATGAACCGTCTCGCCCAGAAGACATCAAATAAGACTATTACAATGAAACATTTCGCAGACAACGGAAAACTTAAACTGCTCATCATCGTCGGCACACGCCCTGAAATCATCCGACTGGCAGCAGTCATCAATAAGTGTCGTACGTATTTCGACACGCTTCTGGCTCATACGGGTCAGAACTACGACTACAACCTCAACGGTGTCTTTTTCAAAGATCTGAAACTGGCAGATCCCGATATTTACATGGAAGCTGTTGGCGACGACCTCGGAGCTACGATGGGAAACATCATAGATAAGAGCTACAAAGTGATGGTGGAAACAAAGCCCGATGCTGTCCTGGTGTTGGGCGATACTAACAGCTGCTTGAGCGTGATTGGTGCCAAGCGTCTCCACATCCCTATCTTCCACATGGAGGCGGGAAATCGCTGCAAGGATGAGTGTCTGCCTGAAGAAACAAACCGCCGCATCGTGGATATTATCTCCGATGTCAATATGGCCTATTCAGAACATGCGCGTCGCTATCTGGCTGATACGGGCCTACCGAAGGAACGTACCTATGTCACCGGCTCTCCTATGGCCGAAGTGCTCCATCAGAATCTTGCCGACATCGAAGCCAGCGACATCCACCAGCGTCTTGGCCTTGAGAAGGGTAAATATATCCTGCTCTCTGCCCATCGTGAAGAGAACATCGATACTGAAAAGAATTTCTCCTCGCTCTTTACTGCCATCAACAAAATGGCGGAGAAATACGACATGCCGATTCTCTATTCCTGCCACCCGCGCAGCCGCAAGCGTCTTGAGCAGAGCGGTTTCCAGCTCGACCACCGCGTCATTCAGCACGAACCTCTCGGTTTCCACGACTACAACTGCCTACAGATGAATGCTTTTGCCGTTGTTTCCGATTCAGGCACACTCCCCGAAGAGAGTAGCTTCTTCACCAGCGTGGGCCATCCGTTCCCCGCTGTCTGCATCCGCACATCCACCGAACGCCCCGAAGCGCTCGACAAAGCTTGCTTCATCCTCTCCGGCATTGACGAAAAAGGCCTTTTGCAGGCTGTAGAGACGGCTGTAGAGATGAACCGCAACGAGGACTTTGGTATGCCCGTGCCCAACTATACGGACGAGAACGTCAGCACCAAGGTGGTGAAAATCATCCAAAGCTACGTGGGCGTTGTCAATAAGATGGTGTGGCGTAAATTCTAAAAAATCTCATATCCAAAGGAGCGCGCGCATAGCTGCATTTTCCAAATTCTGCCCTCATGAAAGTACTTGTAATTTCCCAGCATTTCTATCCAGAACAGTTTAAGGTCAACGACATTGTCCGGGAGCTGGTGGAGCGAGGACACGATGTGACGGTACTCACCAATATCCCCGACTATCCTGCGGGGAAGTTCTACGATGACTACGGTATTTTCCGCCGGCGCAAGGAAAAGGTGTTTGGCGCTACAGTCTACCGCGCCTTCCAGTTGCCGCGCGGAAAAGCTGGCGCTTTGCGCCTCGCTTTCAACTACCTTTCTTCGGCTATCACCACATCCGTTTGGGCTGCATGCTTGTCGCTGCGCCACCACTACGATGCTATTTTCGTTCACGAAACATCGCCTGTGACCATCGGTATTTCTGCTATCATCGCCAAGAAAATCCGACGTACGCCTGTCTATTTTTGGGTGCTGGATCTTTGGCCCGAGAGCCTTCAATATGCAGGCAATATCCACAATCAAACAGTTCTCGGAATATTCTCTCGCATCACTCGCTGGATCTACCGTAACTCTAAGAAAATCCTCATCAGTTCCCACGGCTTTGAAAAGTCCATACTGGAGAAGGGGGATTTCAAAGAGAAAATCGTCTACTTCCCTAATTGGGCCGACAAAGCCCTCGAAGAGAAAACAGCCTACCAGTTGCCTGCGCTGCCCGAGGGCTTTATCGCCATGTTTGCTGGAAATATTGGAGAGGCACAGAATTTTGAGACACTCATGGAGGCAGCCCGCCTACTCAAAGACCATAAGGACATCCACTTCGTTATTGTTGGCGATGGAAGAAAACGTCCTTGGGTGGAGGCGTTCGTACAGCAGCATTCGTTGCAGGACACGGTACACTGCGTGGGGCGCCACCCGCTGGAATCCATGCCGCTCTTCTTCGAGCGAGCCGACGTGATGCTCGTATCTCTCCACGACACCACTATTTTCCGCCTCACGCTCCCTGCAAAATTCCAAGCTTATATGAACTCTGGCAAACCCATCTTAGCGGTGGTCAATGGCGAGGGACAGAGCGTCATCGAGGAGGCTCAATGCGGGCTACATTCTCCTGCCGAAAATCCAGAGATGCTGGCCAAGCGACTGATACAATTATCACAGACCGACAAGGCTACACTCCGAACTTGGGGCGAAAACGGACAACGCTACTGCCAGCAGAATTTTAATCTAAACAAACAAATGGAATTGCTCATCAAGCTCATGAGCAACCACTCATAACCTTCTTGCAGAGAAGCACAACGCCTTTCTCTCGTTTTGCCAAAGAGATTTGTGCTTTTCTCCCCTTAGTTATTCCTTTTTCAACTATGAACCCTTTCTTCAAACTGCTAAGAGTGTCGTTGGGACACAAGGTCACTTTCAAAAATCAGATCAGTCCGGACGAGTGGGAAAGAATCTACGACACGGCCCGACTCCATGCTGTGGCGGGATTGCTTTATGTGGGCATTCAGCAACTGCCCAAAGAGTTACAACCACCTACGGAACTGATGATGGAATGGTTTGTATTGGCGAAGAAAATAGAGCAGAAAAACAAACTTCTCAACTTGCGCGCTGCGGAACTGACCGAGAAGTTTCGACAGGACGGTTTTCGCTCCTGCATCTTGAAGGGACAAGGCGTGGCCCGTCTCTATCCCAATCCCTACTGCCGCCAATCGGGCGACATCGACATCTGGGTGGAAGGCGGACGGAAGAAGGTGTACCGCTATTTGAAAGAACAAATCGGCCAACCGCTGGAGATGGAATTCCACCATGCTCAATATCCGATTTTCGAGGATGCGGAAGTGGAAGTACACTTCATTCCGGCCAATCCACAATGGCCTTACTCTTTCTGGCAAGTCAATCGTTTCACAAAATCTTTGGAAGAAGAGCAATTCTCCCACCGTGTCGAATTGCCTGAAGGTGTGGGAGAAATTGGAGTTCCAACGGCTGCGTTCGACCGCATCTACTCTCTGGCGCATATCTACAAACACTTCTTCAGCGAGGGCATCGGCTTGCGACAGATTGTGGACTATTACTACATCCTGCGCCAAGGCTTCACGGAGGAGGAAAGACAAGAAACGGTGAAATGGCTCAAGCGCATCCGTATGTACAAGTTTGCCCGTGCCATGATGTTCGTACAGCACTGCGTTCTCGGACTGGAAGAGCAGTATTTACTCTGCGAGCCAGACACCAAAGAAGGCAACTTCCTGATGCAAACCATTATGCAGGGTGGCAACTTCTCCCGTGGCGGGCGGGGCAAAAAGGCAGGCGAAACAAAATGGGGGCATCTCTTCCGCACGATGAACGATAACAAGCACCTGCTTCTCCATTATCCGCGCGGCGTCATCGGTTATCCCATCTACAGCCTCTGGCATTTCGTTTGGCGCGTTAGTCACGGCTACAAATAAAGCCCTCCTAACATCGCCCATTAGCATATCGGCACGCATCTCCCCAAAAGATGCGTGCCGATTCTTTTTATCCCACGCTTGCTGTGTCCCTTCTGTCAATCAGCATAGCCTATATTGCTTCGTTTTTCTTGCGGATGAACAAGATAAAGTTAATAAGAATTATAAATGATACAACCGCGTTGCATCGCGTGCGATATTTGCTAAATAATTATAAAATTCGGTCAAAAATCTTGCTTATTTTATGAAAACACCCTACTTTTGCGTCGCGAACGATATAAAGCGCGTTAACAAACAGGATAAAGGTGTTCACCGCTCGCTCAAAGGCGGACCGAAAAAAGAGAAGCTCGCCAGCAAATCAGAATAGTATAACCACACAGGAACTTAATAAAAAAGTGAACATGGCCAGCATCTACGATTTTACAGCACAGACAAACACAGGAAAAGAACTATCTTTCGCAGAACTGAAAGGGAAAGTCCTGCTCATTGTTAACACGGCCAGCAAATGTGGCTTTACGCCTCAGTTTGCCGGTTTGGAAAAACTATACCAGAAGTATCGGGAACGCGGACTCGTGGTAGTTGGCTTCCCCTCGGGCGACTTTGCCAATCAAGAACTGGCCGACGGCTCACAAGCGGAAGAGTTCTGCCGACTGAACTATGGGGTGTCGTTCCCCATCATGAAGAAGGTGCATGTCAACGGCAGCGAGGCCGACCCCATCTTCAAGTATCTCAAGAGCCACACAAAGGGCTTTCTGGGCAGTCGCATAAAATGGAACTTCACCAAGTTTCTCATCTCGCGCGACGGAAATACCATCAAGCGATACGCCCCTATCACAAGCCCGAACAAACTCGTTGAGGACATCGAGAAAATGCTCTAAGCGGCTCTCACAATATTCATAACAATTGACACATCACCGATGGCATACGAGCAACTCAAACTGTCCAACCAATTGTGCTTCCGCCTCTACACGGCGAGCCGCCTCATCACGCAGAGCTATAAGCCGCTGCTCGACAACTTAGGCATCACCTATCCGCAATACCTCGTGCTGATGGTGCTCTGGGAGAACGACAACCAGCCCGTCAACGAAATTGCCCACCGCCTCAAGTTGGAGACCAACACGATCACACCTGTCCTCCAGCGCATGGAAAAACAGGGCATCGTGGTACGCACCCGCGGAATGGTAGACTCCCGCCAGCGCATCGTTTCCCTCACAAAGGAAGGGCGCGCTATGGAGCAAGAAGCAGCCAAGTTTCCTGCGGCCATCTGCCACAACCTCACTCAATGTGGCTTAGATGTAGAGACGGTTTTAGGAATCATTCCTGTGCTCGATGATATGATTGAGAAAATTAACCCTAAGAGTGCTCCTACCAAGGAATAAAGCCCGCTGGGCTATTTTTCAGAACAGAACTACACAAGAGAACACGGAACATAGAGACGAAAAAACCGACTTAAAGTAACCGCCCACGGCACCTATGGTCACACAGCCTGCCACCGCGGTTCTCTTACTACACACGAACACATAACTTTTTTTACTTTAACTCAGAGCCGTCTAATTCCAACGACGGATTATACAGACCTCCTCTAACAACAAGTACTCACTTGGCGTTAGAGGTTTTTTATTGCTGTCAAAGAAAGTCCAACTTTTCTGCACCGGAGAAGGTGCGCATCGACGAACGTTCATACAAATTCCGGGCGCTCTCCCCTTCTCGCAAAACAACAGGATAAGGATATTCGCAGATACAATAAGGCTATCCGCTGACAGCCTTATTGTGCCAGTCGACAGAATAAGGAAGTAAGCTGACAGAATAAGGAAACCGACGGGCAAACAAAGCTCCTTTTTCACCCCACAAAGCCAAAAAAACGGCAAAAAAGCCTCGTTTCCACAAAAATCCAGCAGATTTCAATTTTTTGATGACAAAAAAACGATTCTTTCCACACAAATTTTCCAGCATCTTCGCCCACGCACAGATTTTCTCCTCTCCAAACTCAACAAGCTTTTATCAATTTTTCCTAACAATTACCCCAAGCCAAAACAAGAGGCAACAGAGCACTCCCCCTCATGGGGGAGATGGAGGGGGCTCCTCCACCTCCTCACCGCTTCCCCTCTAAAAATTTCTCGGCGGAAAGAGGTTCGGCAATATGCGTGCGGCTGCGACGAAGAATGCGCAGGAGTTCGGCGGGAGGATTTTGGAGATTGCCAGAGCGGGCATAATTGAGATAAAGCATCTGCAGGCGCACATTGTCGACACGACGGCTTAGCAACGTGTCGGCAGCCGCAGCGCGGCGCGCCTGCTCAAGGAGTTGAGCGGCACGCAGGCGGAAACGGTCGGTGTACATTGCATCATCGGCATAGATGCGGCACTGAAAATGAACATCAGGGCCTACAAGCTCCTGACAGGCTGAGAAATACTGCTGTATGTAGGGTGCCGCTGCTCCGTAGTAGTCGGTGATGAAGCAGCGAATAAGGCGATCGGTGTCCTGCTCTGGGTTCCACATCAATTGAGCCAAGAGCCACGCGCGGAGTTCAGAAAATTCGCTCTCGCCCGACTGATATTGCCCTTCCTCCATCACGCCAATGCAACGATTGTCGCGGAAGGTGCGAAGATTGGAGGCTAACACGCTGAAATTTGGGAAAGGTAGCAGATAGTTGCTAAAGTTGACCACATAGTCCCATACATAGAGCCGTGGAGCAATGCGAGACCAGTCGCGCAAATCTTTCAGAAACGCCGCGTTCTGCGCATCGGAAGCAATGGGATGAGCCAGGCAGCATTCAATGTCGCAAAGGCGGATAACAACATTATGGCGCGGCCGAATGCCTGTCGGCGCATGGCGCGTGTACTGATAAGCAAACGTACTCACCAGTGTGCCTGGATGCGTCTGTTCCACAGCAGCTGCCACCTGATTGACAAACCATACCATCAAACCCGAATGACCGCCATAACGCTGCTCCAAGGCGCGGCAGTTGGCACATTGGCAGGGTTTCTGATTATCATTTTGCGACACACTGTACACCCAGTGCCCTGGATGCTCATCTATATAGGTGCGAAGGCGGGCAATCATGGTGCGCAGCACTGCAGGGTTGGAAAGGCAGAGTTGCCCATCGGCAATGCGGCGGCCATCGTAGAGACTGAAAAACTCGGGGTGGGTGGCGAAGAACTCGTGAGGAGGCATCAAAATTTCAAACGTATGTATGCCACCATAGGAATACATTCCGCCATATTCGTTCTGCACTGAAGAATGAATGGAATTGACCCGATTGTGGGCGCACCATACTGGATTTTCCATAGCCTCATGGTAGTAGAGCTGGCGAATCTTCAGAGCGGGACTTTCCGTATGGTTGAGAGCTGGCAGGAGGTATGTGCGCCGCTGCGGCACTTTGGTGAAAGTGGGCGTGTACCAGCGAATGCCGAGCTGCTGCTCCAGAAAGGCAAAGACGCCATACATCGTGCCCCGCTCTTGCCCGCCATAGATGCAGAGGTGCTGACCGATGGTGCGATAGGTGAAGGTCTCGTCGTTGGTTGCAGGTTGCGGGGCGTGGGTCAGCGCTTCCACTTTCGCGTTATAGCCCACATAGATACAAGGGCCTGCGGTGGTGAGGTTGTGCGAGATAGGGAGTGTTGCACCGCTCATCTCTCGTAAATACTGTTGCAACTCGCGGGCGGCTGTTTGCTCCGACACCGAAGCATCAGGGGAAAGCACAATGCTATAAACTGAACGGCCGCGCGAAAAGAGCGGACGGGCAGCGAAAAGTTGTGCGTTTATCGCAAGAAAGAGGAGGAGAAAGAGAGCGTACCGCAAGCGGCACACGCGGAAAAACAAAGGGGAGGGGAAGATTCGCTGCATTATATTGTAGGGTGTTATTGTAAAGAAATAGGAAAGTTTCTTCGCTTCTTTCATCCGTCAAAAGTGCGTTAGAAACTCTCTGCGAAAGGCGTTCTCGCTTCACAAAGTTACGCACAAAAGCCGGAAGAGTTCTTTTTTTTCTATCTTTGCAAAAAATAAACACTGAATGACTCCGGTTGAAGAAAATCTCTTGAGTGCGCTGCGCAGCGAACTGTGGCAAACGCCGCTCCAACTATCGCTCTCGCCCAAAGAAGCCGAGGAACTACTCAACGAGGCCAGAGAGCACGCGGTGGAAACCATTGCTGCTCGAGCACTTGTGGACAACAACATTCCCATTGGTAAGCAACTCGTGCCGCGCTGCCTATATGCGCTGCAGTACACGCGTGAGGGCAACGACCATCTCAATAGAGAACTCTCGCGCTTTGCTTCTTTCATCGAACGGCAGGGACTGAGCTTGGCAGTGGTTAAAGGGCAGGTTTCGGGGACTTTTTATGCCCACCCCGAGGTGCGCAATCCGGGCGATGTAGACTTCTACTGCGATGCGGAAAACTTCCCGCGCGTGAAGGCCGTTGTGGAGCAACAAATCGGTAAGACTATTCCAGACACTAAAGAAAAACATATCAATTTCCAAGGAAATGGAGTGGAATACGAAATGCACCACCGACTGGCGGATTTCTACTATGCACCGCATCAGCGCTACTTCAGCGAGGTTGTTGACAAGGCGCTGCGAGAGCGGCCCATGCGCGTAAAAATCAACGGAGTGGACATACCTACGCTCCCGCCCGACTTGAACGTCCTCTTCACCTATGTCCACATGTTTTTCCACCTCATCCGCGGCGGTGTAGGCATTCGGCAGGTGTGCGACTTGGCTTGTTCGCTCCACGCGCTCCGCAACGAGTTGGACACAGACTTACTCCGCCAACATCTGAAAGCACTGGGAATGGTGAACGGCTTCCGCGCCTTCGGCTGGATTCTCATACATCGTCTCGGTTTGCCAGCAGAGGATTTTCCCTACACGCTGACCCAGAAAGATGCCCGACGGGGAGAGCGCGCTTATCGTGCCGTCATGCACTTCGGCAACTTTGGGCGAAAAAACAAACCACTGGTTACAGAAGAAACTGCGGCCCATACCGTGCAAAAAGCATTAGTAGTTCTCAAACAGTCGCTCCTATTCTTCGATTTCGCCCCTACTGAAATGGCTTTTATCTTCCCCGTCCACGCAACGCAGAGAACAAAAGAATTATTTGAGAAATAGGACGGAGAAACAAAAAGACTTATCTCACCCCCCATTAGCACATTAGCACATTCAAACCTCATTAGCACATTAAAAAGCGCATACGCCGCTCCCCATTAGCACATTAGCACATTCCCACGCTCCATTAGCACATTCCCACGCTCCATTAGCACATTAAAAAACCTCATTAGCACATTCAAAAGCGGCATACGCCGCTCCCCATTAGCACATTAGCACATTAAAAAGCCTCATTAGCACATTAGCACATTCCCCCTTCCATTGAGCCACACAAACGCACATACGAAACAACTGCTCCCTACTGACGAACAGCAGATGCAGGATAAGAACGACCAGCTCTACTTGCTCAGTCGGTGGGCGCGTATGTCTGCTTTCATAGAACGCGCTTTCGACTGGTTTGCATCGCTCCTCTGCCTCGTGGTGTTCTCTCCGCTGATGCTCTTCTGCTACATAGCCGTCAAGCGCGAGGACGGCGGCCCTGCCATCTACCGCCAAGAGCGCATCGGAAAAGGCGGACGGTCGTTTTTCATCTATAAATTTCGCAGCATGAAAATCAACGCCGAGGAGGGAAAGCCTCAACTCTGCATCAAAGAGGATGAGGACCGCCTCACGCGTATCGGACGCTTTCTTCGCGACCACCACCTCGACGAGCTACCCCAGCTGTGGAATGTTTTCATAGGCGACATGGCGTTTATAGGGCCTCGACCGGAGCGCAAATACTTTATAGATCAAATTATGGCCGTTGACCCGCGCTACAAGTACCTCTACCAGGTGCGCCCGGGCGTGACCTCCTACGCCACCCTGCACAACGGCTACGCCACAACCCTCGAGGAGATGCTCACACGCCTTGAATCCGACCTTTACCACCTCCAACACCGGTCTCTCCTTTTCAATCTGAAGATTCTCCTTAAGACCTTCATCAGCATCGTTTCGGGAAAGAAATTTTGAAACGCTTTCATTTGCAAAAGTTTTTATTCTCTCTTTTTCAACGAAGTACACTGTAGTTTTTTGTAACTTTGCACCAAATTTTTGCAAAGTTATGACCATCAAACTTATAAGCGCGGTGGCGGCCAGCAGCCTTCTGCTGTTCAGCTCCTGCATCCGCGAGGAGGCTCTCAGCCCTGAATGCGACATCACGTCTGTTAGTCAGGAGTGGCTCAATAGCAAAGGCGCGGGTCTCATACTGGGAACGCCCGTTATCAAGCAGGCAACGCCGGCTTCTATTACCCTTTTTATCAATAAGAAAGACAACCGCGTCAAGGCATTAAACCCGCAATTCACTATCTCCGCAGGGGCTACGCTCCTCTATAAGGACGGTAATACGCGTGTGCCTTTCGACTCGGCAGCGTACCACGACTTCTCCGAACCTCGGACCTATAGCGTTCGCTCGGCCGACGGACATTTCACGAAGGACTACGTGGTAAGTTTTGAAGTGCCCCAACCGCTCGATTCGTGCGACTTTGAAGATTTCGCCTACAACAATGATCGTCATCAATACATGACGTTGCTCCAACGACAGGAGGACGGCTCAGTCAATTCCAATATTTGGAGCAGCGGAAATGCAGGCTACAATCTAACGGGAATGGCAACTTCGCCCACCGATTTTCCCACATCTTTTGTTAGCGGCGGCCATAAAGGCTTGGCGGCAAAGCTCGTGACGCGCAGCACAGGTACTTTCGGTATGCTGACACGTCCGCCTATGCCCATCGCCGCCGGCAATCTGTTTATCGGCACATTCAATCTCAACAAAGCTATGCTGGCTCCGCTCGAGGCTACACGCTTCGGACTCCAGATTGTCAAAGGCGAACCCTTGAAGCTCTCTGGCTGGTACAAATACAAAGCTGGAGCAGAATTTACGGACCGTAACAAAACTGTCGACGCCTCCCGCCGAGACACCGCCGATATCTATGCTGTTCTCTTCGAGGTGGACCCTGACAATTTCCAGTCCCTCAACGGCGCGAATGTTCTCAGCAGCGAGCGCATCGTAAGTATAGCCCGAATCGCAAATCCAGGGGAGCCAAGCACGTGGACGTACTTTGAAGAGCCGTTCCGCCCTATGAATGGTAAAACTTTCGATACGGCGCGCCTCAAACGCAACGGCTATGCCATCAGTGTGGTTATGACGAGCAGTCGGCAGGGGGCTTACTTTGAAGGAGCCGTGGGTTCTACGCTCTGGGTCGACGATATAAAAGTGACATATAAATAAGGAGTTCTCCGCTCCTCCTATTTTGTTTTTCAACACAAGCCAACAAATCATGAAGATATTCCTTATCACAATCATAAGCCTTATGATGGGTGTCAGCGCGCAAGCTGCAGATGCCACCACATGGCTCGAATCCACCGAGACAATCGGAAATGCTGTTCGCCCCGATACTATTCGCGACTCGAGCAACGACCGCAACATTATCTTGGCGGCACTTAAAGGCTGGCAAGTGGCTGTGGGCGCAGGACTCGAACTGGGCGGCGCATCGCCAGTGCCCATCCCTCGCTCCATCCGCAAAATCAATTCGTTCAACCCCTTACTCAATCTCTACCTCGAAGGCACGGCCTATAAATCTTTCACGCCGCGCTGGGGAATGGCTCTCGGACTGCGCTTCGAGACAAAAGGCATGAAGACCAACGCCAATGTGAAAAACTACCACATGGCTATCATCGAGGACGACGGAGGCCACATGGAGGGCGGTTGGAACGGCCCTGTCATCACGAAGTACCGCGCTACTTACATCACAGTACCCGTGCTGGCCACTTATACCTTTTCCAATCCGCGCTGGATGGTTTCTGCCGGCCCTTACTTCAGCTTGATGCTCAACGGCGACTTTGACGGCTACGTCCACGACGGTTATATCCGTACGCCGGACGAACTTGGCGAAAATGTCAACGTTACTCACGCCACCTACGACTTTTCCAGCAATCTGCGCAAGTTTCAGTGGGGCTTGCAGGTGGGAGGTTCTTTCCACGCCTATAAGCATCTCTATGTCAACGCCAATCTTGACTGGGGATTGAACGGTATTTTCCCATCCGACTTCAAGACTATTTCTTTCGCACTTTACCCTATCTATGGAACGTTAGGCTTCTCTTATCTTTTTTAGTAGGAAGAAATTCGCTCGTTTTGAGTTCGCAAAGAAAGTATTATCTTTGCCGCCGACTGTTTCAAACTGATAACTTAACTAACTTATAACAACGTTCAATAACTAAAAGGTATGAAAAAATTTCTACTCTCGCTCGTTGCTCTTTTCTTAATGGCTGGTACAACCCATGCACAAGCGGTTGCCAACGAAGTAGCGGGCAATTATACCGGCAAACTTGCCATCAGTCTCACTTCTAAGGACGATCTTCAATTTGGAGAAGAAACCTACAACGTAATCCTTACTGCCGATGGAAACAATACTGTTACCTTCGCGCTCAATAATTTCGGTTTCTCGGGCATGAATCTTGGCGACATCGTGCTCCCTAACATTCCTGTTCAGAAGCAGACAAACGGTTCAATTCTCTTTGGAGAAAACGCCATCAAGAATTTTTCATTCTTGGACGGAGCAATTGTAGCTACGGCTAAAATCAACGAAACTTCCAGCATCATAAAGGGCGACTCTCTGATCGCTGATGTAGACGTGATTTGGAAAGCTTCAGAGGATATGCCCATTTATGTACAGTTCAAGGGCAAGAAGGAAGCAACTGCCACAGGTATTCAGCAGGCTGCTACAAAGAATGCCGCCAACACTATCTACGACTTGCAGGGCCGTCGCCTTCAGAAAGCCCCCAACAAAGGCCTCTTTATCCTGAATGGTAAAAAGGTAATCCGCTAAAGCCTTATCGCGCTTTAGCTTCTTCTTTACGTACTATAATTTTCCTTTATAATGAGAAAGATGATATTTACTATTCTGAGCGCTGCTACCTTAACGGTCAGCGCTCAGACTGGAGTATACCAGGTTGGGAACTCCGACTTTGAAAATTGGGAGTCTGTATCCTACAGTGGAACTACAGGTGAAGAACCTCTCCATTGGAACTCTTTTCTGACGGGTACTGGTGGCATGAAATCTTTTGCAGGCTACAATCAGTTAGAGAAGTCTACAGATGCGCACAGCGGTACATATTCTGCAAAAATTTATAGCCGAGCTGTTAAATTCTGGGGTGCTGTTATAGCTACAGCCCAAGGGAACCTCACTACAGGCTGTGTAAATATGGGCAGCTCTAATGCTTCCAACCCTGGAAAAACAGCCGCTGGAAAAACTATTACCAAACTGGATGGCAACTTCAACTACACCAATCCTAATGATAATTCTGCTAAGCAACCCTTCACAGGAAAACCCGATGCGATGCGGGTTTATATAAAATTTACTGGTAGCACGAAGAAGGCCAAAGCCACAACTGTGCTTCACACGGAAGGATATTACCAAGATCCGCTGGGCAATCCCAATTATGTGAATGCTCAACTCGTGGCCACTGCCTCTAAGACAGACATCACGGCTCAGAACTCTTGGCAAGAGCTGACAATTCCTTTTGTATATGCTAATAAGGAATTGACTCCCGCCTATGCTTTGGTTTCGTTCGCCACTAGTGCCACTCCTGGAGATGGTGTAGAAGGCGATGCCATGCTTATTGACGATTTATCCTACATCTACAACTCCCAACTTGCCAGCGTCACTTACGACGGTGCAAGTGTTAGCGTGGCAACGGCTATGAATGTAGCTAAGGCTTACGATCCTAATAAACTCTCACTGACATCTAACGGTGTTGGAGCAAGCATCGAGAAAAACTACAATGCAACTACGGGCTTGCTCACTATCACGGTGAAGGGTAACGACGTGTCGGTAAATCCTACTAATGTCCACAACTATACGATTCAGTTTGCCACGGCTTCTGCTGCTCCCAAACTGGCTTCTATCAGCGTAGGCGGTCAGTCGCTCTCCGATTTCGGCCTAACATTCAACCCCGCCACTACCACCTACACGCTCCCCATTGCCTACCACCGCGGCATCGTGGTTGAGGGCGTGGCAGATGCAAACAGCACGCTGGTAGCTGAAAGTGCAACAGAGAACGCTTTCTATGACAACAGTGCAAAGACCATTACGCTAAAAGTAAAGGACTCTGACAACCATGAAGTTGCCTACGTGCTGCATTTCACTGATGCCGTAGCGGCTGCTGAAGCAGGTCAGTATCCTGGTGCACTCTCAGTAGTGCTCACCCCAACATCAGCCAGTGGTCTTTCTAAGATAGTAGCTCCGCTTACCAACGCACCTATCCAACTGACGAAGAACAGTAATGGTACTTATAATGTAGCTTTGCCCAACTTCAGTTTTGGTAGCATGCTTGTCGGCGATATTTATGTGGCCAACGTTCCTGTTAATGGAAACAATATCAACGTTACTCGTACCATTCGCCTCACCTCCGACGACGAGGGCGCCATCGGTTCTGCACTCGGCCACCTGCCGGTATCGCTGAAGATGAACCTCATCAGCACCACCGATAAGCACCTTGAAGGCGACATCGACATCATCACAACGGGCAATACCAACCCCGCAGTGGCCATGTTCTCCAGCATTCACGTCGATTATGTTCCATTCACTGTTGACGAGAATTCAGCAAAGAATAGCAATGCCGAAGGTGATGAAGCCTATGCTAAACAAACTCTTGGCGGCTACATATCTAAGGCATCAACGAAGTTCATCCACCTCAACGAAACTACCGTGGATAAACCTATGACCTATGTTGATATGAGCGGAGCTTCAGTGGCTGCTGACGTAACTGCCGACGATTTGAAGCAGGGTGCAGTGGCAACTAACAACACGCTCTACTACCTTCCCTCTACCTCTACGCTGACAGGCAAAAACCTTATCAGCAACGGCCGCACCACAGAGTTTGCGCTCAATGATGCAGCTGCTATCGAAGTGCCCACGCAGTTCTCTGCCGACAAGGCTTCTTACAATCGCAACTTCACCACAACGGGCTACACCACATTTGCCCTCCCCGTGGCAACAGCTGCAAGCACGCTCAACGGCACAGTGTATGAACTGAAGGGCTTCAATGCCGACCGCTCTGCTTTCGACTTTGCTCCTGTCACCACCATTGAGGCCAACAAGCCCTACCTCTTCGAAGCCAACAACGCAGCTCTCTTCGCCAATGGCGCAGTAACTGTGGCTGTGGCCAATGCTGATACCGAAGTGAAAACTCATACGGGTGTCGGTGTGGAGCAAGAAGGTAACTACGGCGAGACCAAAGTGCTTGCATCGGATGCTACTAAGACTTACTACGGCTACAGCAATGGCCAGTTCGTGAAAGCCACCACCGGCACGCTCAACCGCTATCGCACAGCATTCAGCGTAGCAAACACCGCAGCAGGTGCGCGCAGCTTCGCCATCAGCATCAACGGAACAGTCACGGGCATTATCACCCTCGACAACGGAACGATGAGCGTTGAGAAAGGCCAAATCTTCGACCTCCAAGGCCGCCGCGTACTGACCACTAAGAAGGGCCAGACTTACATCATCAATGGTAAAAAGGTAATTCTCTAAAACATTAGCAACTATGCAAACTAAATATCAACGACCAACGCTTCGAGTAATCGATCTCGAAAGCCAGAGCCTGATGAACACGAGTGCAGGTTCTACTGGCTATCCCTCACAGCCTGGCCAGAGCGGCGTAGTATTCGAATCACGCCCACAAGGCTGGAAAGCTTCCGACTGGAGTGCCGACGAGGACTAAGCTCCTCCCACAACATCCAACCATATTTCCCCGACTGCTACTCATTCCGAAAGGAGCGAGTAGCAATCGCTTTTTTTGACGATACCTTGTTGTCTGAAAACGCGCAAAACATCTGCTTCAGCGGCCTCATCTCCTACATTGCCTCCCTTTGTTTGTTCCAAACTTCCGTCCATCTGTTCTTTTCTTCCTCTATCCACACTTTCTCCGCCCTTTTCCGCTCATTTTGTGCCTTGCTCCCACCCGTCAGCCTCCTTATTGTATTGGCCAGCTTCCTTATTCTGTCAGCCGACATCCTTATTGTGCGAGCTGACGCAATAAGGAAATCCACGCTCAGGAAGGGGATGCTCACCGCTCCCTCCCGTTCGCGTTCAGATTTGTGGCTTTCGTAGGAGGGAAAAGTAAGAATTTTCTTTACTTGTTTTAGCCCACGAATGAGCACAAAAAGGGCGAATGAGCACGAATCAGGATGGGCTCTCGGACGAGTCAGACTGGTCGGACAAGTCGGACAGGTCAGACTCGTCCGAGAATCAAAGCCGAGCACTCCCCCTCATGGGGGAGATGGAGGGGGCTCTTCCCTCTCCCCCTCTGCGAATTTCAAAACTTCCTCTGCGTTTATTGTAAACAGGGCTTTATAAGTTATCCGTATCTTTGCACCGTAGAAAATATAAAACGTATAAACAATGAAAACTGAAACATTTCCTGTAGAAGGACTGATGTGCGCAAATTGCGCCAAGCACACCGAAAACGCTCTCAAAAATGTGGAAGGTGTGGAGAATGCAGTGTGCAACTTTGAAAAATTGGAAGCACAAGTGACTTACGATCCTGCCCGTGTAACGCCCAACGAAATGGCCGAAGCCGTGGAGAAAGAGGGCTACAAACTCGTGGTAAAGTAGCAATAAATTGCTACTAAAGACAAACGGTAGAGAACATTGAAGAAAGCGTTCTCTGCATTTATCGCAAACACGGCTCTAACTGATAGAGCCGTTTCTTTGCTCCATAGAAAATATAAAACTCACAGATGATAAAGACTGAGACATTCCCTGTAGAAGGACTGATGTGTGCAAACTGCGCCATGCACACCGAACGCGCCCTCAAAAATATGGAGGGTGTGGAGAATGCAGTGTGCAACTTTGCCAGTTTGGAAGCACAAGTGACTTACGACCCCGCCCGCGTAACGCCCAACGAAATGGCCGAAGCCGTGGAGAAAGCTGGTTACAAACTTGTTGTTCTTCAGCAACAAGCCGGTGCGGAGAACAATGTGACAGAGAACATTGAGGAAATGCGTGCGCAGAACTTCCTGCAAGCCAAACGCCGCACCATCATGGCCGTTCTCCTTACGACAGTGGTCATGATCATCAATATGTTCTTCGTCGAGAGCGACCCGCGCTTAGGCTACCCGCTCTGGCTGCTCGCCACTGTGGTGGTGTTCTTCGCTGGTAGGCAGTTCTACATCAACGCGTGGAAGCAACTCCAGCAGCGCACCTCCAACATGGACACACTCGTTGCGCTATCCACAGGCATCGCCTATCTGTTTAGCGTTTTCAACCTCTTCTTCCCACAGGTGTTGGGCAAGGACGCCCATCTCTATTTCGACTCCTCTTGCGGCATCATCACGTTCATCCTCATAGGTCGCTTGCTCGAGGCGCGCGCAAAGGCCAACACGGCCACCTCCCTGAAAAAACTCATGGGATTGCGCCCGAAGACGACAACCATCCTGCGCGAGGGACGACAGGAGGAGATAGAAATCAGCAAAGTAGTGTGTGGCGACCTCCTGCTCGTTCGTCCCGGCGAGAAGATACCCGTCGACGGAACGGTCGTTGAGGGTAGTTCGTATGTTGATGAGAGCCTGCTAAGCGGCGAACCCGTTCCCGTGCTCAAAGAACAAGGAAACAAGGTTTTTGAAGGCACGCTCAATCAGAAAGGCTCGTTCTCTTTCCGCGCCGAAAAAGTGGGCGCACAAACGATGCTGGCGCGCATCATCGAGATGGTACGCGAAGCGCAAAACTCAAAAGCTCCAATCCAAAACATAGTGGACAAAGTGGCGGCTATCTTCGTGCCCACCATCATCGCGCTGGCGTTGCTCTCTGGTCTGCTTTGGTTCTTCTTCGGCAACGAGCCCGACGGCAATCTCACGCGGGCGTTGCTCTCCACCGTCACGGTGCTGGTCATCGCCTGCCCGTGTGCGTTGGGACTTGCCACGCCCACGGCACTCATGGTGGGTATCGGACGCGCGGCGGAGAAAGGCATACTCATCAAAGATGCGGAGAGCTTGGAGACGGCGAAGCACATCGACACCATCGTGCTCGACAAAACCGGCACTATCACGGAGGGATGCCCCACGCTCTCTGAGCCGCTCACAGCTCTCACGCCCGAACAGCGCAGCATCCTCCTTTCGCTCGAAAACCGCTCGGAACATCCGCTGGCGCAGGCACTCACCGCCTCTCTGGCAGATGCGGAAGCGGTGGAAATCACGAACTTCCAAAGCCTGACGGGGCGCGGTGTGAGCGGTTCGCACAACGGCACTACTTATTTTATAGGTAGCGAACGCTTGCTGAAAGAACAAGTTCCCCATTTGGCAGCTCAATTGGAGGAAAAAACAGAGAACGAGGCGTTGACCACAATCTACTTCTTCACGCCCAACGCCCTACTCGCTACGCTCCACATTGCCGACCGCGTGAAACCTACCTCCCGCACCGCACTCAAAGAGCTGGAACAAATGGGCATTGAGGTACACCTACTCTCGGGCGACAGTGAGAAAGCCACGGCTGCCATGGCGCAAACGTTGGGCATCACCCATTTCCGCGGCGGCGTCCTCCCGAAGGATAAAGCTGACTATGTGAAGCAGCTCCAAAACTCTGGACACCACACGGCGATGGCAGGCGACGGCATCAACGACAGTGCTGCGCTGGCGCAAGCCGACCTCAGCATCGCCATGGGAAAAGGGGCGGATGTGGCGATGGATATTGCACAGATGACCATCATTCAGTCCGACCTCACACGCATTGCGGAAGCCATCCGCCTGAGCCGCAAAACCACGCGCATCATTCGCGAAAATCTCTTTTGGGCTTTCTGCTACAATGTCACGCTGATTCCTATCGCCGCTGGCGTACTCATCCCTATCTGTGGCTTTGCCCTGCCACCCATGTTTGCTGCTGCCGCCATGGCGCTTAGCTCTGTGTCTGTCGTCAGCAACAGTCTGCGCCTCAAATGGGCGTAAGGAAAAGAACTATCAAGAGGTTTCTCTGACCAGTCCGCTTATCTAAAAATCCGAATGAATCTTTTCAAAATAAGTGGCAACCGAGTTCTCTCTTGCCTTAAATATGAGAAAAGAGGCTCTCTCTTGAAAAAGAGGGGGCCTCTTCCTTCTTTTCTCACATTTCCCCATTTCTTCCGAAATTACTACCTTTGTCCTATCATACAACCCTTTGAAATATGGCAAAAGAAGAAGTAACTCCGATGATGAAGCAATTCTACGATCTGAAAGCAAAGCATCCAGATGCAGTTTTGCTCTTTCGCTGTGGCGACTTCTATGAAACATACATGGAAGATGCTGTGACGGCGGCACGCATTCTCGGTATTACGCTCACCCATCGTAGCAACAAGGGACGAACAGGACAAACAGAGATGGCGGGCTTCCCGCACCATGCACTCGATACCTATTTGCCGCGACTCGTCAGAGCGGGGAAGCGTGTGGCTATCTGCGACCAGTTGGAAGACCCGAAGCTCACGAAGAAACTCGTGAAGCGCGGAATCACCGAACTGGTTACGCCGGGCGTGGTTTTGGGCGACTCCGCGCTCAACAGTCGGGAGAACAACTTCTTGGCTGCGGTACATTTCGGGAAGTCCAGTATTGGTGTCGCTTTGCTCGATATTTCTACGGGCGAATTCTTAGTGGCAGAGGGTACGCCCGAATATGCCGACAAACTTTTGTCCAATTTCTCGCCGAAGGAAGTGCTCGTGGTGCGCGGACAGAAACAGCGCGTACAGGAACTCTTCGGCACTAAATACTATGTCTTTGAGCTCGACGATTGGGCGTTTACGGAAGAAACAGCCAAAGAGAAGCTTACGCGCCATTTTCAGATAAAGAACCTCAAAGGTTTCGGAGTCGACCATCTCAAAGCTGCCGTTGTGGCAGCGGGCGCAATTATGTGCTACCTCGAACAAACCCAGCACACGCAAACCGGACATATCACGCGCCTGACGCGCATTGAGGAAGACCATTATGTGCGCCTCGACCGCTTCACCGTGCGCAACTTGGAGCTGATCCACCCTATGTCCGACGATGGAAAGAGCCTCTTGGACATCATCGACCGCACACTCACGCCCATGGGCGCGCGCTCCCTCCACCGCTGGCTCCTTTTTCCGCTGCGGAGCGTCAAAGACATTCAGCAGCGACAGGATGGGGTGGAATATTTCTTCAAAGAACCCGAATTTCGCGAACTCTGTCAGGACGAGCTGGGCAAGATTGGCGATTTGGAACGTATCGTCTCAAAAATTGCTGTGGGGCGCGTAACGCCGCGCGAGATGCAGCAACTGCGCATGGCGCTTGAGAGCGTCGGCCTGCTGCGGGAAGCGTGTATCCATGCTTCCAACAAGCAGATGCAGGAGATAGGTTTGAAGATGGATGCGTGCAAAGAGCTGCACGACCGCATCCTTCACGATCTCCTCCCCGACCCTCCTGCGCTCGTCAACAAAGGAGGCGTCATCGCCGCAGGGGTTTGCAACGAACTGGACGAACTGCGGAGCATCTCGACCAGTGGGAAAAGCTATCTGCAACACATTCAGGAGCGAGAAAGCGAGGCAACGGGCATTCCGTCGCTCAAGATTGGTTTCAACAATGTCTTTGGCTACTACATAGAGGTGCGTAACACTTACAAGCAGCAAGTGCCAGCCGAATGGATTCGTAAGCAAACGCTCGTGCAGGCCGAACGCTACATCACGCAGGAACTGAAGGAATACGAAGAGAAGATATTGGGCGCGGAGGACCGCATATTGTCGCTCGAAACAAAGCTCTACAACGAATTGGTCAGCACGGCCAATCAGTTCATCGCCTTATTGCAGCGCAACGCGCTTCAGATTGCCACGCTCGATTGCCTCTTCTCGCTGGCAGAAGTGAGCCGCACCAATCGCTACGTGCGCCCCGTGGTGGACGACAGCATGCAGCTGGACATTCGCCAAGGCCGCCATCCGGTCATCGAAACCTTGATGCCGCCGGGCGAAGAGTATGTGCCTAACGATGTGAGCTTGGACGACAAGGAGCAACAAATCATCATCATCACCGGCCCTAACATGGCGGGTAAGAGTGCTTTGCTGCGCCAAACCGCCCTTATCGCATTGCTGGCGCAGATAGGCTCGTTTGTACCGGCCGAAAGTGCACACATCGGTATCGTTGATAAAATCTTCACCCGCGTGGGGGCTTCGGACAACATCTCTATGGGCGAGTCCACTTTCATGGTGGAGATGAGCGAAGCAGCCAATATCATGAACAACCTCACGCCTCGCTCGCTGGTTCTCTTCGACGAATTGGGGCGTGGCACGTCTACCTACGACGGCATCAGCATTGCATGGGCCATCGTGGAGTATCTACACGAAAACCCGCGCGGCAATGCGCGCACGCTCTTCGCCACACATTATCATGAGCTCAACGAGATGGAGAAACTTTTCTCCCGCATAAAGAATTGGAATGTCAGTGTGAAGGAGGTGAACAATAGGGTTGTTTTTCTGCGCAAACTGATGCGCGGTGGTTCGGAACACTCTTTCGGTATCCACGTGGCTCGCATCGCGGGAATGCCGGGAAATATCGTGAAACGCGCCGAACAAATCCTGGCGGATTTAGAAGCTAACAACGCGCGCAACGGCGAACACCCACGAATGGAACAGCTCGCATCGGTAGATGGAAAAAAGAATGTCCAGCTTAGCTTCTTCCAACTCGACGACCCCATACTCAAACAAATCCGCGATGAACTCCTGGGCATCGACGTGAACAACCTCACGCCCATTGAAGCCCTCAACAAGCTCAACGACATTCAGAAAATCCTCACCGGAAAGTAACCGCCGCTCCCCAAGATAATACAGCGCAACAGCACCTTTATGAGAGGTTATTATACTATAACTATCCCCACGAACGAACTGTTCATGGGGATAGTTATATTTGAGGGTAGTGTCAATCTACTTTAACAACTTCGTTGCAAGTTTATAAGTAAACATAACTTGTGGATTGGATAAATCCCATTGCTGCACTTCGGATCGTATCAATTCACAATGCTTCTTGCTTATATCCTTCAAAGCGTTCCCCACAGATTTCCGAAGATACGCGCTCTCATGTGCTTTGTGCTTAGAGATTAGAGCGATAGCCACCGAAGGGTTTTCTTTGAAGAATGGGCGACTTGTCCAAATTCTTAATCCTTCCGTTACAGCACGGATAACATTCGGATTATTATCATCCTCCAGCCACTCTTCGATGAGCGGTAGAGACATTTCATATCCTCTATGGTTGCAAACTTCGTCGAAAGCTTTTGCAAGCATTTCCTGCACACGCCAATTTTCATCGGTACTTATTCGCTCTTTCAGAAAGCAAAGTGCATTATTATC